>PIVS01001072.1 GCA_003353855.1 Desulfobacteraceae bacterium | reverse complement strand
TATAATTTTTATGACACGCAAAGTTGATATATTTATGCGTTTTCATGCGTATGTACGTAAGTGTATGAAAATATGTGATATTTTTGTGATATTTTTTTTATCCTGAAAGTGTATGTTATAGGTGTAATGGTAAAGTATCATACACTCCACCCATAACATAAATAAACGATCTGTACATGTATAATGTATAACACAAAAAATGATATATTTTCACACTAACACGAGAAAATATATATTTTTATGACTTCACCGCGAAATGAATTTTAACAAAATGATGAGTCTAGGAAATGAACAGTTAGTGACACTTTAAGCGACACGAGAATATATATATTTTGTGACGCGAATGCACCACACGAAAAAATATATATATATTTTTTTATGCGACTGCACACAAAGTGAATTTTAACAAAAATGATGAGTCTAGGAAATGAACAGTTAGTGACACTTTAAGCGACACGACAATATATATATTTTGTGACGCGAATGCACCACACGAAAAAATATATATATATTTTTTTATGCGACTGCACACAAAGTGAATTTTAACAAAATGATGAGTCTAGGAAATGAACAGTTAGTGACACTTTAAGCGACACGAGAATATATATATATTTTTTAGGCGACTGCACACGAAATGAATTTTTTATCACGCATATGATAAAAAAATATCAAGTTCTCGCAGTTATGAAATTGTCATTCGGTCATACCATGGTGGAAACACCAGATCCCATCCGAACTCTGAAGTTAAGCATCATTGGGCTTGCCTAGTACTGAGGTGGGGGACCACTCGGGAACCGTAAGT
>PIVS01000553.1 GCA_003353855.1 Desulfobacteraceae bacterium | reverse complement strand
AGGGAGTATGCTTCCCAATACTGTATGCGCAAAGGTCTCTACCATGAAAATATAGAAATATTGCCCTTTACTGACCTTACCTGCGTTGAAGGGGATGCCGGCAATTACACCGTAGATCTGTTAAAAAAAGCCAGGTATATTGACACGGACAGGTGTAACGGATTGGGGGAATGTATCACGGTTTGTCCTGTTGAAGTAACTGATGAATTCAACCACGGCCTGACCCGGCGAAGGGCTGTCTACAAACCTGTCCCCCACAGTACGCCCCAGATGCTTTTGATTGACATGGATGCCTGTACCAAGTGTGGTGCCTGTGTTGATGTATGTCCCACCAATGTCATCAACCTTGAGGCAAAAGATGAAGCCAGTACACGGCAGGTTCACGCGATTATTCTTGCCTCCGGCGTAAAGCTGTATAATCTGAGAGAATTTGAAGATGCCAAATCCTGGGCCGTGTCGCAGGATGTGGTCAGCTCCCTTGCCTTTGAGCGAATTATCAGCGGGTCCGGGACCTTTGACGGCAAAATTAAACGTCCTTCCGACAACAACGTGGCTAAAAAAATTGCCTGGGTTCAATGCATGGGGTCAAGGAACAGAAGGCAGAAAAGAGACTATTGTTCTTCCATCTGCTGCATGTTTGCCCTCAAAGAAGCAATGCTTGCCAAGGAAAAAGGCGGGGATGATGTTGAGGCCACCATTTTTTACATGGATATGCGAACCTTTGGCAAAGATTTTTACAGGTACTATGAAAAAGCGGTTGATGCCGGGGTGAAATTTGTTCGCTGCCGGGTCCAGGAGGTGATGCTGAATCCTGATAAGAGCCTTTCCATGCGGCATTATGATTCAAAAACAGCAAGATTTACTGTAAAAGATTATGATATGGTGGTTCTTTCAACCGGGCAGATTCCCTATGATAGTCATAAAAAGATGGCAGATCTGCTCCATATAGAGGTAAATCCCCTGGGACTTTTACCCACTGAAACCTATGACAAGGTCAAGCTGGTTAAACCCGGGGTGTTTTTATGCGGTTCCCTCATGGGACTCACTGATTTAAGTGAAGCCATGAGCAGCGGCATTGCCGCTGCCGGGCAGGCAAGCACCCTGTTATCCGGCCTTGATGTGACAATTATTGAAGAAGAAGCGATTCCCGAACCCACTGCAAAGGACAAGCAGCTTCCTCTTGTATCTGTTGTCTTGTGCAAATGCAGTGATAAGGTAGAAGAGAGTAGTGTTAACTTTGATGCCCTTGAAAATGGGTTGAAAAAGTTTAACTTTGTCGGAGAAGTAAATATTATTGATCTGGTCTGCAGTGATGAGGGAAAAGAAACGCTTCTCGAACTGCTTAAAAAATCAAATTGTAACCGGCTGCTCATCGGTGCCTGTCATCCCTTCATGTATAGAAAATCCTTGAAAAATCTTGCAAAAAAAGCAGGGTTTGCCGCCTCTTTGTTTGAAATTTTCGATCTCTCCTCCATTGTTCATAAGGGCTTTTTTGAATCCAATAAAAATGAATCAGGAGTTAAGGACCAAACCAGCGAGGCATATGAAGAAATTTGCGCCATCCTGGAAAATTTGAAACTAAAACCTTCACTCCATGTTGAAAGCCTTCCCATCAACCAGACCGCCCTTGTTGTGGGGGGAGGAATTGCAGGTATGCACGCCTCCTTTTCCCTTGCCCAAAGAGGGGTGGATGTTCATCTGGTTGAAAAGTCAGACAAACTTGGGGGGTACGCAGGAACCCATATCCATGCGACTATTGACGGCCTTGAACCGGTTTCCATGGCAAAAGATCTTATGATCAAAATCCTTGAACATAAAAATATCACCATTCATAAAGCAAGTGAAGTTGTCGCCACCAAAGGGTCTCTTGGTGCCTTTGAAACAAAGATTAAGGATCGTAACAATCAGGAAAATCAATATTTAAGCCACGGCGCCGCCATCATTGCAACGGGTGGCCATGAGGGTGAAACATCTGAATATGAGTACAAAAATTCTGATAATATTCTTACCCAGGCACAGCTGAAAGACGGGCTTACCACCGGCAAGATTGATATGGATGATGTTGAAACCATCGTCATGATTCAATGTGTGGGGTCCCGTGAAAAACAAAAAGAAGGCAAGCAGAATAGGGAATACTGCAGCCGTATCTGTTGTGTGGGGGCCATAGCCAATGCATTGACCATAAAAGAAAAAAATCCCGATGCCAGGATTTTTATTTTGTACCGGGATGTCATGACCTATGGGTTTACAGAACAATATTATACAAAGGCCCGGGAAGAGGGGGTTGTTTTTGTGAGCTATGACCTTGATAATAAACCAAAGGTTGAGCTTGTGGATGGAAAACCTCGGATGAAATTTATGGAGCCGGTTCTCAATTCGGAAATTGAACTGTCTCCTGATTTGCTTATTCTATCCACAGGGGTTGATCCTGAAGATTCTAACCGGGAGGTCGGCAAGGCCTTTGATCTTCCTGTAAACGAGGATGGGTTCTTTGTTGAAGCGGATTCAAAATGGCGTCCCGTTGAATTTTTGAAGGTGGGTCTCTATGTTGCAGGAGCAGCACATTCGCCCATGACCCTGAAGGATGCGATTTTACAGGCTGAAGCCGCAGCCCAGAAAACATATGCCTATTTGTCCGGGCGGAAAATTCATACGGCCCATGCGATTTCAAGGGTCCATGATGCCATTTGCGTGAGATGCCAACGCTGTGTTGATATCTGCCCCTATGGGGCAAGAAGCTATGATGAGGCCCTTGACAGAATAATGGTGGATGGTGCCACATGTCAGGCATGCGGGATGTGCGGGGTTGCCTGTCAGAATAATGCGGCTGAAATAATGGGATTTAGTGACAAACAGATTATGGCAGTCATTGATGCCAAATTGTCCAAAAATCCACTGGTTACCGTAAGCCAAATAGGAGAATAGATTATGGATTTTAGTGAGTCAGATAAAGACCTGTGGAAAGAAATATATAACACCAAGGATCTGCTGCATTGTTTTAACTGTAGTACCTGTCTGTCGGGTTGTCCTGCCTCCCATGGCGATCCTCCGCTCTTGGTGCGAAATCTTGCGCGCATGGTGGTCTTTGGTTTAGAGGACGATCTTCTGGATGATGATACTCCCTGGGCCTGTGTGTCCTGCTCCCGGTGCGAAGAGATGTGCCCCATGGATGTCAAGCCCTTTGAAATGATCCTGGCCATACGTAAATGGCAGAGTGCAAATGACGAGACCCGTGTGCCGCCGTCCATTGTCGAGATCTATAAAAGAGGGTACACCCAGTCGGTGGGAACCAACACAAAATTGAGAGAATC
>PIVS01001071.1 GCA_003353855.1 Desulfobacteraceae bacterium | reverse complement strand
AAAAGCGCCTCACCCGACGGCCAAAGACAAGAATGGGATAAAATGCCAGGGGCAGAACAAGAAAAGCCCCGCAGGCCAATTGCCAATCCCTGTAAAAGATAACCCCCAAAAAAGCTATTACGCTGAAAAAATCCCGGAATAGATTGATCACCGCCGTGGAGACCATGCCCTTGACGATGTTGACATCATTGGTGATCCTGGACATGAGAGCACCGGTTTTTTCCTTGTGTATAAAGGCTATTGGCAGGTCAATTATTTTTTCATAGAGGGATTCCCGAAAATACCGGATAATCTTTTCCCCGATATAGTTCATCAAATATTCTGACCCATAGGACCCGAGTCCCTTGATCAAAAAAACCAGAACGGCCAGCCCGGGTATGAGCAGCAGCATTTCCCTGTTTTTGCCGATAAAAATATCATCCATTACCGGCTTGACCAAAAGGGCCATGGCACCGTTTGCCCCAGCCACAGCAATCATGCACACCGCGGCAATGGCAAGGCGTTTCCAGTATCGGGATACAAGAGAAATAATTACTTTCTGCCGGGATTTAGATAGACTGGCTTTTTTATTTTTCATAAAACTTTAGATATCTGCCCATATTATAACTCCAAATTATACACCCTTATTATAAATTCAAATTATAAATTCAAATTATAAATTCAAATTATAAACCCAAACTATAAACCCAAACTATAAACCAGGTATTGTCAATCATCAAAAAACATGAGAGCATATGTCCCCATGAAAACGTGTGCCTTTATACCCAATTTTTTTAAAATTTACAATATCCTGTGGCAGGCTG
>PIVS01001070.1 GCA_003353855.1 Desulfobacteraceae bacterium | reverse complement strand
CTGAAACCCCGGAAGTTTTTATCCTCAATACCAGGGCAAGCCTTGGTATCGATTCCATAACTATTCCCATGAATGATCCAGGATGGGTTATGTCCGCCGAGGAAATTGCTTTCAGACAGCAAAAAGGATTGAACTAACACACTAATAAACAAAGGAGTATGTTTTTTTTAGTCCAGCATTCTGACCTGGCCCCCTGGGTCAGGTCAGAATGCGCAAAAAAACATTTACTTATTCTTTATAACAAAAAGATAACCGGCAGTTTTACCACTTTAAATTTTCACTTTGGCTTTCTCTTTTAATGATATTTTCCACAAGTCGGGGAAATGCCCTAACTATACAGGAAGAGCTTGAGGCGAGACAGGCAACCTATCAGCAGGATACAAAGGATAACCCAAGCGCAAGTTCTATGCCGATATTGGTATAGTGGACCCCAATGTCAATACAGTTTTTGTTCAATTTAAGCGTCAAATTCGGATGAACTTTTCGAGAAAATTTAATCCGGCTCTTACAACAATTGCTGATTTACGACCCACGTTAGCGGAGGCAGAAGTCAGGTCCGAGAATGGCCCCCAACTAGCCACGTCGGAGGAGTTGACTTTTACCGGAGCGGGTTTGAAGATATTTTTATCATCCCACCAACCTCAACCGATTTTTTCCATAATATATTTCGGCCGGGGTTTGCCCGTTAAAACTCTGATGAGGTCGTTCATGGTTGTAAAAATCAAAGTATTCTTTTGTAAACTCGTGACTTGTGTATTGAGATCCTTGATCCGTGTTGAATATATAGAGTGTTCCATGACATCG
>PIVS01001069.1 GCA_003353855.1 Desulfobacteraceae bacterium | reverse complement strand
GAGAAATTGGTCGCCCCATTTACAAACAGGTCTCTGGCCTGTAATTCAATGGTCAGTTCAGACGCGGATGTTGGATCAATGCGTTTGCAATTAACTGAGATCGAATTCTCCCCTTCTTGTAAACAAACTTGTTTTTTCATATCTTCGGGTAACACCGGAGCCGTTGGATTATTTTTCCCAAATAGCTTTAAAGATTCGGATTTTTGACCTCTGATGCCAATATCAATACCATTAATCTCAATGGTAACATCATACCCATTCGCAAGTACCGTGAGGATCGCATTTAATTCTCTGTTCATGTCAACTCCTTTATTCGATGTGAGGTTATCTTATATCAGATATCACGTTGCGGGTCCAAAAAGCATTTTAGAATGAACAATTTCTCAATTTCTATTGGCGAGTTCGTTGCATAAAGGGCAAATTTATTCAAGAAAATTAAGTAATTTATAAATAATTCAAAAGAGGAACACTGTAGATAAGTGTCAGTATCACTGTATACCCCATGAGGGCATAAAACCAAGCGCCGGAAAATTTTGGTGTTCGCAGGGATGACAGGTTAAAGGCCGCCATGATCATGAACATTGCATAGAGTATGATTGAAAAAATGCCGGGACTGAAAAACCCTTCAAACAAAAAAACAAATGCAAGAATAATAACATTGTTGTCCAGTGCAAGCCCCTTGTAAGTTGAGCTGTCCACAAGACCGAATACATTAAAATAACTCAGTCGTATCGCACTGGTGGCAACAATCACAAAGGCACCCGGCAGATACCATGCACTGAACTGCCCATAGCTTAAAAGAAA
>PIVS01001068.1 GCA_003353855.1 Desulfobacteraceae bacterium | reverse complement strand
CTCGCAGCAAAGCGAGAGGGGACAGCTGCGTCTAAGACAAGGGCGATGATTAAGGGTAGTACAAAAAAGCTTTTTAGACAAAAAGGAACCGGAAATGCACGTGCCGGTAGTGTGAAGTCCCCCTTGAGAAAAGGCGGAGGCGTTATCTTTGGTCCATCCCCTAGATCCTATGCTTACAAAGTGCCGAAAAAAGTGCGGAGACTTGCACTGAAAATGGCGTTAAGCAGTAAGGTTAAGGATGATACACTCTTTGTGATCGACGATCTTAAGCTTGAAGAGATCAAAACAAAGGTGTTGTCCGATGTTTTGGGAACACTCAAACTTCAGGATATTCTCATCGTATCTGATTCAGAGGATATGAATCTTGCTCTGTCCTCAAGAAACATACCCGATGTAAAGGTGATTAAAACTGCCGGACTGAATGTATATGATATTTTGAAATTTAAAAATCTTCTGCTGGTTGAATCAACCATCAAGAATATTGAAGGGAGGTTAAGCTAATATGAAAGAATATGATATTATTAGAGGACCTGTTGTTACGGAAAAAACAACCCTTCAAAAAGAGATTAACAACCAGTTGACTTTTAAAGTTGATAAGAGAGCTAACCGTGTTGAAATCAAAGATGCTGTTGAAAAAAATTTCAATACCAAGGTAAAACAGGTCAGGACTATTCAGGTCAAAGGTAAGGTAAAACAGCGCGGTAAGATTCTTGGCAAAAGAAAAGATTGGAAAAAAGCAATTGTCACACTGATGCCAGGACAACGAATTGATTTTTTTGAAGGTGTTTAAAGAGGTATATATAT
>PIVS01000085.1 GCA_003353855.1 Desulfobacteraceae bacterium | reverse complement strand
GAACAATTTGAAAAAGCATACGGTAAGTTAGTTGCAAAAGCTTTTGAAGAGGATGATTTTAAGGCAAAGTTATTGGCAGACCCTAAAAAGATTTTTAAAGAAAATGGCATTGAAATGCCGGAGAAAGTGAAGGTTAATATTGTAGAAAACAAAAACGATTTGGTAAATTTTGTATTACCTATGGATACGAGCAAACTTGATAAGGATGAATTGAGGCAGATTCAAGGCGGATATGATGGTACAAAGTCTAATGTGCATGCGTATGGCGCGTGCCAGTAGCAATGATGAGGGCAAATGCTAGGAGAAAATATGTATTTATAAAAACGTCTTAATATGATTTAGGGGAACAAGGGAATCTGGTTGGATTTGAATATGAAATATACAAAGAAGACTTAGGCAAAAAGTTCAGGATGGACCTGCTCAACAGTCCGAACCAGCCGGTTGACACCCCGGCCCTGTCAGTCTGGACTCAATGCCCACGGCTGCTTTGATCTGTTTTTCATTCAGCATAATCGTTTCTGTCTGTTTCCAGGCAGCAACATCAATTACCCCGATCCCGACAGCCTTATCCGGTTTGATCAATTTTCTTGTCACCGTCAGCTGCTTTTGCCGGATATCATCCCGGATTCCCTTGTCTTTTTTTTTCACCGCAGCCAAAACCGCTGCCTCATTGGCCGGATCCATGGCCGCTTCCCATGCCCCAAGCAAAGCCGTTAAAAATCTTTTTACCCGCTGGGGATGATTCTTTATCATTTTTCCCGAGGTCACAATGGAATTGGCCACAAAATCCACCCCAAAATCAGAGGGATTAAAATAATAGACGCTTTCACCTGCTTGACTCAATTTATCCTGGAGGATCACGCCCTGGGAATTTCGATATACCGGCCAGACATCCACCTTTTTTTTCAAAAAGGGGGTAAAATCAAACCTGACTCCTGAGAGTATCACATCCCGGGTATCGAGGCCGGATCTGGCCAGGAGGGTTTTCATGATGGTTTCATCATTGCCCCCAAAGGTGATACCGATATGACGGCCTTTAAGATCTGAAAGTGTTTTGATCTCAGACCGGTCTGCCCGGTAGATCCACTGTATGGGGTTGACCTGGAAGAGCTGGGCCAGAACCACCACATCCGCTCCCTTGTCCAGGGCCCGGATCACCTGGTCCGCCGATGCAACGCCAAAGTCCACATATCCCAGTTCCAGTTCCCTGATGGCATTTTTTTCAGGGCTGCCCTCCTTCACTGTCACATCCAAACCCGCTGCCTTAAAATATCCCTGGTCCACAGCAAAAATATCCCCTGCGACACTGGTGTTGAACAGCCATTTAAGACGGTAGTTGAGTTTGATGGTGCCGGCCTGGACAGTGCCAAATAAGAAAAGCCCCATGATCGTCATAGCGGCCAGCCATCGGCGGTCTCCCCATCCATTAAATCTCATAGCAGTTCCCCTCCCTTTGGTGCAGACCACTTTGTTTTTACCTGTTCTCCCAGGCTTTCAAGAAACCCCTGGTAAACAGAAATCACAATGCCGATCATGAACAGGGCCACCAGGATACCTGCCAGGTCACTCTGGTAAAGTGCGATGCGGATGCTGTACCCGATACCGGCATTGGCAGCAATGAATTCCGCCACAATGGTCCCTGCCATGGCCAGGGTGGCGCTGCCGGCAATAACAATGGTCAGTTTACTTAAATTTTCAAATACCCGGATCTTGACCTCCAATTGCCACCGCATACGGCCCGTGGCAATATAAAAATGCTCAATATCCTTTACCGGCACTGCCATCACCCCCAACACCGACAACAGCAAAGGGAAATAACAGATCATGGAGGCAATGAGAAGCCTGGAAATAAAGCCGTCTCCCAGAAGAATAAAAATAATCGGCGCCAGGGCCACAATGGGGTAGGCCTGGATATTATAGGCCATCACCTTGATAAAGGAGCCTGCCCAGGAAGACTTTCTCCCCAGGATGCCCACGGTAAAGGCCATGATAATGGAGATCATCTGGCCCAGGATTGTCACGTAAAGGGTGTTGAACACATCAAAAAGATATCCTTGAGAAACCCGACCGGCTGTTTCCAGGATAAGGGAAACCCCTGGGATCACATAATCGGACAGGGTGAGAACATTTTTAATTCCCAAAAGGCAGGCCAGTCCCAGGCAATAGACAATTAAAAACTGATATATCCGCCTAAAAAGCATCCATGATCTCCAGCATGCCGGCATCAAATGCCTGTTTATCAAGGGTATACCCCCGGGTGTAATCCCTGCCCCTCACCATAAAACTTCCCTTTTGTTTGCCCGGCTCACTCAGGACCAGGATATCCCGGCAGAACTTTGCCACCTCCATGAGGTTGTGGGAAATATAGAGAAACATTTTTTCCGGAAAAATCGCCTTGACTGCCAGGATAATGGTTTCCCGCAGAGCCTCGTCCACATTGGCCAGGCTTTCATCTAAAATCAGCAGGTCAAACTCCTGGAGCAGGTATCGGATGAGATTCATGCGATTCTGCTGCCCCATGGAAAGCTGTGAAAATCGTGCATCCAAAACCGGTTCCAGCTTGAAGATTTCAATGAGTTCCTTTTTCAGGCCTTCTCTGCCAATAGGGCAAACCTTATTAAGATGGTCCCCGGTACTGGACCACCCCGGCAGCCGTTCCTGGTTATAGGAATAAAGGACGGTATCCAACCCCTGGGTGAAGATCCTGCTTTTCGAGTGGTTTCCCCGGCTGGCCAGAAGTTTTGCAAGGGATGTCTTGCCCACCCCGGATGGCCCGAAAACAGCGTTAAACCCGGGTTCTGCCATGGAAAAGCAAAGATTGTCTATTACGACAACCTCAGACCCAGGATATGTATACTCCAGACCATCACACTCAAGACGCATGTGTTCCTCCATTTAACAGGTACCTATAACTACCTATTACCCTTACAGGGTCTTATCCTAAAAATCAATCCTGTTGAGGCCCGAACGCTTAGGATTATGGTCAGATCTCAGGCAGCATGGCCCCATATTCCTTAAAATTCCGGTGGAGTTCAAAACAACGGGTAAGATCATGGCAGATATGACCACAACTCCCCTTGGCCAGGTACTCCGTTAGATAAGGCCGGTATGAGGGATGAGCGCAGGTATTGATAATTTTGTCCGCCCGTTCAAGGGGGCCCAGTCCCCTCAGGTCTGCCAGGCCTTGTTCCGTTACCAGGATCTGGACCGAATGCTCATTATTGTCCACATGGGGGACCATGGGAACCACCGAGGAAATTTTACCCCCCTTTGCAATGGAAGGGGTCATGAAAATGGACAAATGGCTGTTCCTGGCAAACTCACCGCTGCCCCCCACCCCGTTCATCACATGGGTACCCAGCACATGGGAGGAATTTACATTACCGTAAATATCCATTTCAAGGGCCGTGTTCATGGCCACCACCCCCAGGCGACGGATAATACCCGGGTGATTGGATATTTCCTGGGGTCTCAATACAATTTTACCGCTGTAAAAATCCATGTTCTCCCCGATCTGCCTGAGCTTTTCCGGCACAATGGTCAAGGAGGTGGCAGAGGCACCCAAAAGCTTTCCATTATCGATGAGGTCCATCATGGAATCCTGGAAGACCTCGGAATACATGTAAAAGGGCGGGATATCCGGATGACGCCCCAGCCCTGCCAGCACTGCATTGGCTGTATTGCCCACCCCGGCCTGCAGGGGAAAAAATTGAGGCGGAATCCGGCCGGCCAGTTTTTCCTTGAGCAAAAATTCAATCACATGGTCTGCAATTTTTTTACTGGTGTCATCTTCCTGACTAAAAGCCTCCACCTGATCCGGCTCATCATTTTCCACAATTCCCACCACTTTTTTGGGATCCACATGGGCATAGGGCCACCCGATTTTTGCCAGGGGAGAGCTCACATTGATGGGATTGCGTCTTGGCGGAGGAGGCATAATAACAATATCGGCCAGTTCGCTTAAACGGGGGGAATGGCAATGGTTAAGTTCTATGATCACCTTGTCTGCAGAAGCCAGCCAAGTGGGAGAGGCCCCGATGGAGGCGGAAAGGTACACCCTGCCGTCCGGGGTAATCTGGGTGGCTTCCACAACCGCCACATCCACACGGTTAAAAAAACCAGCCTCCACGGTCTGGGCCACATGGGACAAATGCATGTCCACATACTCCACTTCCTGGCGGTTGATCTGATCCCTGAGTGTCTTCCCCCCCTGGTAGGGGGCCCGCCATGAAATGGCATCGGCCTCGGCCAGATCATTGTCAATATAGTCACCGCTGGAAGCCCCGGTGATGACCCTGATCCGAAAGCTGCCCCCCCGGGCATGCTCTTTCCTTGCATGTTCGGCCAGCATGGCCGGCACCGCTTTTGCTGCCCCTGCCGCGGTAAACCCGCTAAAGGCGACTGTATCCCCATCTTTTATCAGGGAGACCACTTCTTGCTTTGAAATTATTGGATATCCATCTATTTTCATATTTCACTACCTGGAAAAAAAAATAAAAACTTTACTCCCTTCATGGTCAAGAAACAAGTTTTTTATAAAATACTTGTATTTATTGTGGAATATAAAATCGCCAATTGTGTACGGGTCCCGATTTTATTTGATTTTATTCAAAAAAAAATTTTTAAGTCTTTCTTTTTATTCGTATAATTAAAAACTTAATGTGTAAAAAAAACAAAATTGGTCTCTGACAACATTTCAGTTGGCAATCTTTTTACCCCTCGGAAATCAGCGGGGGAATGCGAAAACGGGCCGGGTTGAGCAAATTGTCCCAAAAACTTGCCCGGGATGTGGCCAAAGAGATCCCCCCCCCTGATCTGATGACCTCTCAGGTGCTCAACCTGACACCGACCGGCCGGGAATGGTTTTTTTACAAATGGATATTCTTCACTGGGGTAATCCTTTACCGATTCAAAATAAGGCCTCTTGGAAAAATGAACCCGACAAATGAATCAGGTTACCAAATATAGAAGTTCTCTATCCTCTGGATATTAAAATACATAATTTTATGTATTTTTTGTAATATTGCATACAGACAAACCCCTGGCTGGTTTCCCGAACCGGTTGCTAACAGAGGGCATAGGCCAATATTGTTTTACCAGGCATGCCTTTTGCAAACTTATCGCTATGTCATCTTAATCAAAACAAAAGAAAGGCGGCTGAACATGAAATATAGTAAGAGTAGAAATGTCGGGATGGAATTATTGATACAAGAGTACAAAAAAAGATTTGAGACCGATGAAAACGTTAACTACTATGCATACAAGGATTTTTTACAGGCAGAAAGAAAATATCTCAAGTATATGCTTGAGGGCTCCGCTAATGAACATGCCCAATATTCAGCCGAAGAGCACGTCTCAGCTCGGCATGCACTGGGCTGATTATCGAAAAGGATCAAAAAAAGCCAAAATCCATCTGGGTTTTAATTTGAACCATGCAATTCCATCAAAAATTTTCTTCACTGATGGGAAAGGCGCTGAAAGACCATTTGTTGACCAGATTATTTCCTCAGGACAAACTGTAGTCCCCGATGGAGGCGATCAAAAACACACTTTGTTTGATTCCCTGCAACTCAGCGTGGTGAGAGGCAAGGTAACAATTATGATGCTCGCTGGTGCTCAAAAATGAGGTTCTCGGCCAGACACTGGCTATCTATCCGATTTATGTTAAAGGGTTTGAGTCAAGTCTTGAACAATGACAGAGGGGACGGGCAGATCCAATCCATGCCGGCCAGATCCCCTGATGCACAATACCCCCTGGATACCCATCCCTGATCATAGCCCTTCTGGGTAATCACCTGGAGTATGGATGGGGGTATCATTAATCCGTTTGCCCCGTATATAGATATCGCCGCCGGTGGGTGTTTCCAGTCCTGCCAGCATTCTCAGCAGGGTGGTCTTCCCGCAGCCCGAGGGCCCCAAAAGGGTGACAAGCGCCCCTTCCGGAATTTCCAGATCCATTTTTTTAACGGCAACCACCCTTCCATACCGCTTTTCAATTCCTTTGAACCTTACAAAGGCGAGATCTTTTTCCTGTACCAAACCGTTATTTCTCCCCATGGTTGTGAAGGGATGTGCCGGTGCATCCTTGCACTGATTACAACACACCGACAAATCCCCTGTTTAAAAACCTGTTTTATGGCTAAAATTTAATGGTACTAATTTCATGAAAAGACTAACCGGCCATTATCCGGTTCCATTTTTCAGCCCAGTCAAGCTGGTGGCTGTTCCAATAGGCGGGTCCGCAAATAAATATCCGTCTAACTTACCCGTGGGGTCAAAGGCAGGCAGCTTTTTGACTTCATCGGGCATGGCAACCTTAGTGGGATCCAGACTGGTGGGGTAATTCTGTCCATTGGCCACGGCTATGGCAGCCGCAGGTTCCAGCATGAAATTCAATAAATTCTGGGCCACATCCAGGGAGTGGAGGGTTCCATTATACAAAATCAGATCGGGGTGTCGGTTCATCATGCATTATGTCCTTTATATGAAACTCCCGCCTAAGATGTTACAATCATGGGGCTTCATTTTTCGTTGAGACCGGGAGCAAATACCAGGTCCGGCCATGCCGGTTATTCAGAGCATAAACCCTCAACCACAATTTCCCTGTTGGTATCCAGCACAAAGGAAGGGACCATATGTATGGCCACAGAGGCCACCTTCCCCTTGATGACATGGGCCCTGGCATCCATGTAGATCAGCCCAAAGGTGGTATGGATATCATGGACAATGCCGGGAAATACCGGCAGATCAATCTTGCCCTTGTAAAACCGCTGGATAATTTCGCCAAGGGCTTTTTGGGGATTGTCTATAACCACGCACTCCCCAAGGGATTCTATTTTTTTATCATAACCTTTCTGGAAATGATCTCATCATCCACAATTAAAATTTTCATGCACACATCCTTTTTATCGCCGCGGGAACTCCATGGACATCAATCCTTTCCGATAACCGGGATATCATCCATCACATCTTCCGGTTCTTCGAGGGTATCCGGCATGAGAACCGCCTGGGAGGTTTTTCCGTCCACCAGAATTTTAATGGGGGTATCAAAATGAATGTGTTTTAAATACTGGGTTCTGTTTTCACAAGCCTGACAGCTGAAAAAATCATAATTGATAAAATCATCCCCCTTGTCTGAAACTGTAATATAGGAAATACCAAGGGAGGTTATATTCTGGAAAAAATGGGACCCCTGGGAGGGATCGGCCTTGATGCTTTCGATGGTGGTTTCCAGCATTACCCCCACATTGGAGATATCGTTCCACCCCACTGGAATCCCCAGCCATCGGTCCGAGGAGCCCCAGCGCCCGGGCCCGATCAATACATATTTCCTATTATTTTCATTGAACAACCCATTGATTTTATTTATTTCAGCAGCTATCTCTATGGTTTTTCCCGGATCAAAGGTTACAGGATCCACATAGACCACATCATAAATACCCTTGTATTCCCCGTTGCCCAGGGACAAACTTGAATAGCAAAATGCCTTGTCAATGGCTTCCTGGGTAATTTTCACCCCGAGGTTCTGCCTATACCGTCCCATGGGCCGGATCTGAAGCAGGGAAAACTCAGGGTTGCGATCGCCGTCCACGGGCAGGTTCACGGCAAATTCCACCTCCACGGAAGATCCCATCCACCGGCTGCCGATCTTTGTCACCTCTTCCAGAATCTCGGCCAGGGGAAAGGAATTATATTTCAGTATGTTGGCAAAGGTCAGGACGGGAAACCCCTTGGTTGAAAAAGAATCCCTTATTCTGTTGTCCTGGACGTGGAAGGTGGAGGACAATAAACGGACCGCGGGGTGATCCACGGCATCGCTCAAATCCAGCCGGACCAGGGTGGGATCCTCTGTTGAATCACCGACAAAGCTGCCGTTCACCGGAAAGTCATCTGTGTTTAAGGCATAAAAACATTTTTGAGAATTTTCAAGGATATCATCGACAACGGAAAACTGGGGGAGGAACTGGGGATATTTGGGACAAAACCGCAGGGTCTTCCCTCCCTCCATGACAATTTTACCAAGTCCCAGGGCAATGTAGGTAACCCCCTCCTCTGCCTTGAGATGGGCAATGGGATAAAAGTTATAGGACTGGGCCACCCCGGATATGGTGGGATAAAAATAATTTTTATAGTGCATGCCCGTGAGCTGCTGTAGAATCACAGCCATTTCCTCATCCTCGGTCCTGTGCATGGTACTCCTTGCATAGGACCGCGGCGCCTTTAAATAGGTAGAGGCATAGACAAGCTTGATGGCCAGAATCAACCGTTCCAGCCGCTTTGCCAGGCTGGGTTCTGAATTGGGCAGCATATAGGTGTTATAAAGCCCTGCAAATGGCTGGTAATGGGCGTCTTCAAAAAGAGAAGAGGACCGGACGGCAATGGGATACCGGACATTTGCAAGATATATTTTGAGATTTTTTTCCAGCCAATCGGGAAATTTGGCCTTTACAAACCGGTCAATGACCAGGCTGTCGTCAAGCTCCCGGTCGGATTCCAGCAGCCGGGCCAGATTATTTTCCTCCACAAACATATTAAACCCGTCCGTGGCAATGACAAAGGTCTGGGGGATGCTGATCTCCACCTTGGGAAACTTTTTGCCCAGGGAGGAATCCCGCTTAATCTGTGAGGCCATGAATGCAAGGCCCCTGGCCTTCCCCCCCATGGAACCGCTGCCGATTTTCATAAAATCCGTGTCAGAATCAAATTTTTCAGAATCAAACTCAATGACATGCCCCTGACGGGTCCCCTTTCTCCTGGCCCGGATACTGTCAATGAGAAACTGTTTGAGTTCCTGGGGGTTGGTAAAATCATCAATGTGATAGGGTTTGAGACTCAGGGCAAAATCGATCTCACTCCTTGCCATCAGCCATCTGGAAAAATCATGGTTTTTGGCATGGAACAAAATAGACTCGTCGGGAATCTCGGTGATCAGCTTTTCCATGGCCCGCATTCCGCTTGCCCGGGCAATTTCCTCCCCATTTGGCATCCGGAACACAAATGCGCCGAATCCCAGCTGGGATACAAAAAACGTTTTGATCTGATCATGGAGATTGCTTGAATTCTTATTGATAAAAATCGCCGGGATATGGGTGACGATCTCCCGGTTTTCTTCCTCGGTGCTCAGAATGAGCATGGGCAGGTCCGGTATCTCGGACTTAATTTTTGTCAGCAGCTTAAGCCCTGCATACTCGTCCTCTTTCCCAGCCTTGGGATACCGCATATCTGAAAACACAGATAATACATAGGGTTTATACTGTTCATACAAGGATATGGCCTTCTCATAATTGTGGGCCACCAGAACCTTTGGCCTGCCCCGCATCTTCAGCAGCCTATGTTCTTCATTAATGGACTCATCAATCACAGACTGGGTCTGGAGTACAATATGCTTGTAAAGCACCGGTAAAAAAGCGGAATAATGATAGGGGGAATCCTCCACCATGATGATCACCCTCACCTTGGCATTTTGGGTGTCAAAGGCCACATTCATTTCATCTTCAAAATTTTTGATAATGGCCAGGAGCAGATCGGCATTTCCTCCCCAGATATAGGTCCGGTCTACAACGGTATTGGTATCATCGCAGGTGTAGTGATCAATATCGCAGGTGTTGTGGAGCAATAGAAAAAAAGAGAGCTCCGAATACCGTTTCTTAACCTCTTCCCCAAAGGCATGCACATCCATCCCGTCCAGACTGGGCATGGCAAGGATAAGATCAAAATGCTTTTTTCCCAGCCACATGAAGGCTTCCTCTGCCGAAGAGACCCAGGTGAGACGAGGGGGCTTTGAAAGGTTCAGCCCCCTATATTCATTTATGATTCGATTGGAAAGCCGACCTTCCTCTTCCATTATAAAGGCATCGTAGGGACAGGATACCAGCAGGATATCCCCCACCTTGTTTGCCATTAGTTCGTGGTAAATTTTGATGGATGGCGACGGGGAACTGCCGGAGGAAATATCCATTTTTATCCTTTTTATTATGATTCTTTAGTCCAGCCCCATCAAGGTTTCAATTCTGGCAATTTCCTTTAAAAGGCCCTCTTTTCTCTCCGGGGAAAGATCCGTGGCAGCAAGCTGTCTTTGGAGACCCAGGAGGATCATTTCCTCACGGTATTCGTTACAGGTATATTGACCACCTGTTTTTGATTCTTCCATTCTCATTCCTGTTGGGTATGAATCCTGTTCCCGGCTAAGAGAGCGGTTAATAAAATATCAATAAAGTTCGTATTTCGCCAGTTTCCCGTCCAGTCCCCCGATTTTCAACGGCCGTTTCCAGGAGGGTGACAATGGCACCTTTTTAATAAACTTTGGCTCCCCAAAATACACATAAGCCGTACAATTTTTACACCGCTCCTTCAGAAAAAGCCCGAGATCCTTATAAAACCGGTTCAGATCCTGGTCTTTCCCCATACGGATACCATAGGGAGGATTGGTTATTATCACTGAATCTTCGATTAAAGGAATCTCCCTGAAATCCGAGAGAGCGATATGAATATTTCCCCCGTGATGGAGCCCCATGAGATTGGTTTTCACGGCATTCACAGAGTGTTCTGATATATCGCTTCCTGCCACCAAATGCCCAGGAAGGGGTTTAATGTTTTCATTGGCGGCAGCTTTGATCCTGTCCCACAATTTACCATCAAAGTCCGGCAGCCGCTCAAACCCGAACCCGGTTCTGAAAACCTGGGCCGGAATCCGGCAATAGCGCATCAATGCCTCACACAACAGGGTGCCTGATCCGCACATGGGGTCATACAATGGTTTTGACCCGTCCCACTCGCTCAACCGTACAATGGCCGCGGCAATGGTCTCCTGCATTGGGGCTGATACAGACTCTTCCCGATACCCCCGTTTGTGCAGGGGCCCCCCGGAAGCATCCACGGAAATAGTGGCTACATTCTGGTGGATATGAACGTTAATGGTGATCCAGGGATCTTTGGAATCCACGCTGGGCCGCTTGTTACTCCGGTCCCTGAAGTAATCGGCAATGGCATCTTTAACCCGAAGACCTGCAAAATTGGAATGGGTGATATCAGACTCAGACACATTGGCCATGATGGAGAAGGTCTGTTTAAGTGTTAAAAATTCTTCCCACCGGATCTTTTTAGCTGCCTTGTAAAGGTCATCCTTTTCTATGCACTTAAATGTAACCAGGGGAGCCAGCACCCGGGATAGCAGCCGGGCATAATAATTGATCCTGTAGAAATCCTCTTTTGATGCCTTGAACCAGATACCCCGGAACACCGGTCTCAAGCCATAGCCGCCCAGTTCCTTGATCTCGGTGATAGCAATATCTTTAACACTTTCCGCCACCTGGGCAAAATACTGGGAGTCTTTTTCATATACGTATTCAAGCTTGGCAAGTTTTCGTGTTCTGCCCCGCCCCTTTTGAAGGATACTTTTTTTAGCTGTGTTCAACTCATACATCCTTATAAAAACAAATTATTAAATAGCTCGTTATATCAGGATTTTCTAAATTTTAAAACAGATAGCTGAAATGCCCGAACAATTGAAGTTGTCTGGAACACCAAAAACAATGAGCATGTCCCTCATTTTGAATGCCCGGTTAAAAAAAAAGTAACAGCATTGCAATTTTTTAAATGTTAGGTTTCCAAACCGGAGATTATTATTTTTGTTGCGTGGTGGAAGGCTTTTACCCCACCATTGACCCGTGCGGTAATCTGCACCCCCACAAGAAAAGAGAAAAATGCGTAGGCTGATTCCTCAGCTGTGCCCGAAAACGACAGTGAGTTCTCTTCCTGACCTTGCTTGAATATGACTGCAAATATATCCACAGTATTCTGGATCGTTTCTTGGAGGATACGGAATGAGTCACCTTGAAGGGTGTTTAAATCAGTACTGATTGCTCCGACCAAACAAAGTTGCTCCTTTTCCAGGCCATCTTTGAAAATACCGGCGAGTAGTCTTAATTTTTCCGGGGCAAGTTCAACTCCTTCAACAATATGTTGGTAATTGTTACCATAGGATACCTGGCATTGCTTTAACAACTCTTCGACTAGATTTTCTTTTTTGGGAAAATGATGATGAATACTGGCCTTGCGGATACCAACCGCATCACTGATGTGTTGATAGCTCATGGCGTTGATCCCAACTCGGTGGATGAGATCTTTTGCTATTTCAAGAATTTTTGTTCGTGTATTATTCATGTGAGTTTACCTATCAATAGGTCGATTAATAGTCAACCCCAAAAAAGCATTCATGGATCTCCTTATTTTTGTTGACAAGCCCCCCCTGCCTACTGATAGGTACTTATCCATAAAAGGCCCACATACCGGACTATTGATGCTTACCTGCAAAGGTAAACACAGGTCAAACATAGATGTGGTTTTTTTGCGCACCAGCAATTCTACCTATTGATAGGTAGCGGCTGCAGTAAAAGAAGCCTTTGTCACCTGGCGCAACCCCCCTGTTTCTTCACGGGCGCGAATCATTTTTAAACTTCAGCAGCTCATCCGGGAGAATATAGATGATTTATCTGTTTCCATAACAGCCGAATTGGGAAAAACCGGTCCGGATGCACATGGTGATGTATTTCGCGGACTTGAAGTTGTGGAACATGCCTGCGGAATGGATGTATCCGATGGCAATTGCCTCGGGCCCACAATATTCTCCAATGTCACCCCGGAAATGGCTATTTATAAAGAAGAATACAGCCATCACCTTGAAGTAAATATAGTTTTTGTAAGGGCAAAGAATTTCTTGTATCGTGAACTGATTTTGTGATAATTATTTTTTATGGTAATTCAATTATCAAAGTATACCTGATGACCTGTTTTCAATGGTCTAATACCTTTTAAAATGAATTTTTCCTGGTGCAAAAAAATTTAGAAGTCTTAATTATACCCACCGATGATACCGTTTTTGCCGCCACAGGGTCGATGAATCTTAATGGCGCTTTTATCAACGATCTTGCCGATGCCCTTATTGCACAAAAAATTCCGGTGGAAAGTTATTATCCCGAGTCGGGGCCGGGGCTTTCCGAGCCTGGGAATCGATCTTCTGCCCCAGACCATGGGGGAGGCACTCCAGGCTCTTCGCAAAGACGAAATCCTGCTTGCAGCAATGGGAGAACCCCTTGCCCGATCTTTTGTTGCCGTGCGGCAAAATGAATGGGATAACCTTAATGTGTTATGCCGGATACTCTGACCCGCGAAGTTCCTGTTGCGGCCGCAAGGATGGCCGGTAAAGCTCTTAACCTGATTTTTCAGTTAAAAGCGCTGTTTTTCTAGTTAACAGTTGTTTATTATGGTAAGCTATAGTAATCAAGAACCTGTAACACTAGGCATATTTAATTAAAAAGGAGAAAAATCGACCATTAAAGAGAAAGACTCTCATTAATTCTTATTTCCTCCCTTCCCATTGCCTGGTTTCCTTTTCCCGCCGGCATCCAGGGAGATCCCCATCACTCAACTCCATAGGAGAGGATAAAAAAATGCACACATCCGTCAACTCCCATCCCCCTGACAATACAGCCATGACCATTTTTAAAAAACAAAAAACCGCCTGTAATCGGCACCCTCTCATCAGCTATGACCAAAGGATAAGTATTTTAAAAAACATTGAGACCATCCTGGGGAAAAATGATGAGAAAATTTGTGAAGCGATCTGTACCGATTTTGGCAATCGCTCCCACCATGAAACCAAAATTCTGGAAATATCCACCAGTATCATGGGGTTGCGGCATACCCGCAAACGCCTTGGAAAATGGATGAAATCCCAAAAACGCCATACCTCTCTTGTGTTTTTGGGAGGCAAAAACAAGGTCATCCCCCAGGCCAAGGGGGTGGTAGGGATTGTTACCCCCTGGAATTATCCCCTTTTTTTGGCAATAAGTCCCTTAACCAGTGCCATTGCGGCTGGAAATCGGGTGATGATTAAACAAGCCGCTAATTCACAAACCCTGTGCCGGTTATTGCAAAAAATATTTTTTGAAACATTTCCCGAAGATTTGATCGCTTTTTTACCAGAGGTTCTGTCGGAAGATTTTTCCTCCCTGCCCTTTGATCACTTGATATTTACGGGCTCCCCCGGGGTGGGGAAAACCATAATGAGAACCGCAGCAAAAAACCT
>PIVS01000552.1 GCA_003353855.1 Desulfobacteraceae bacterium | reverse complement strand
ATGCTGATAATTTTAAAGAGACCATGAGAATAGTTTTTGATGATTATCTGGGGCAGTGGAATTATAGAGCGATACCGGGGAAAACATAATTATGGTCAGTTTATTTTGTTTTCATTCCTAAGCTGATTCAGGGCTTCTCTAAATTGCAACGGATTCACCAAAGCATGGCCGTTGATATAGGCTTTGTCGTGTTCGTGAAGATCAGGGCCTTTGAACATAAAACTTGCGATCTGTCGGTTGCTGAACTGGATCTTTTGAAGATCACCACCCATACAGATGAAGAATGCACCTCTGAAGATATCTGTGGTTTCTAAACTGGTTCTCAATAAAATCACCTTCCTTCTTGATTGATTGGGAAAGATACGATAGAAAAATAAAAAGGCTTCAATATGAAGCGCTTTTGATCTGCCATCAGCCGGGCTCGCCAAAGTCATCAGGCTGATGGCTTTTTTTTCTCGTAAACTCCTTTGCTGCAAAAACCTGTCAAGAAGTTTTTGCATTCATATTACGTATGCTGTATAATACCTTTTACGTATCACAGTCAAGTGTGTTTTTAAACCTTATGGTATAGTAGGAGAAAAAAATATGATTAAGGGGTTCAGTATTATCATGGTAACAGACCAATTACGTAAAAATTTCGGGATTCGGATCAAGGGACTTCGGAAGAATAAAAAATGGACTCAAAAAGAGTTGGCAAACAAAATTGATGTACGTTTCCCGCAACTCAACAAGTATGAATGCGGTCTTCATACACCACCAATGGATAAACTGGTAAAACTGTCAGAAGTATTTGATACAACCATAGATTTCCTTCTGACAGGCAATAGGACAGAAGAACGACCTTTGCATAACCTAAGACTGTTGGAACGGCTGCAGGAGCTTGAAGAGTTCGCCAGTGAAGATCAGGAGATCGTTATCAAGCTGATTGATGCAATGATTGTAAAAAACAAGGTTGAAGGAGCCATCAAACCCTTTGAGAAAAAGGTGGGTTGATTATGCCGACGGTTTTAAGGATAGGCCCCTATAGATTTTATTTTTACAGTCATGAGTCAAACGAACCGCCTCACATCCATGTTGACAGGGATAAACAGGCATGTAAATTCTGGCTTGAGCCTGTCGGCCTGGCAAGAAACCTGGGATTCAGTCCCAAAGAATTAAGAACCATTGAAGCATTAGTTATCGAACATACCCAAGAAGTATTGGAGGCATGGCATGAGTATTTCTGATATCAAACCCGGTGAGAGTGTTAAAAACGTATATTTTACCGATGATACATTAAGCGTTGACTTAAATGATGGCCGTACCATCACAGCTCCCCTGGCATGGTATCCCAGGCTGCTTCATGCAACCAAAGAACAATTAAAAAACTGGGAGATCTGTGGCGGTGGTTTTGGGATACACTGGCCTGATCTTGATGAAGATTTGAGCACTGAGGGGTTGCTTAAAGGGCAACCCGCTCCCAGAAAAACTTTTACTAATGTGGCTTAGGAAGCAGGCCGGGCCTGCTTCCTAAAATATTTAATTCAGTCTCTCAAATATCTTATTCACTATTCAAGACCCGGTACCTATTCCTGTGATTGAGCAACCCTCTCAAGAATTTCACCAAGGTCATCAACCCGGAGAGTTCCTAAATTCCAACCCCACTCTCCCTTTGATTTGACCTGGATTATCACACCGTTTTTCTTAGTTCTTTTAACTAAAAATTTTAATTTTTCACCCTGTGTATGGATTGTAACAACACACCGCCACACAGAAACAGGATGAACAGGTTTCCATCGATTCGCTTGTTGTAACGCACGGCTAATATTTATTAAAGTTTTTGGATCACCAATATTTATTCTCTTACTGACCAAGCTTTCCCCAGACTTTATAGCCTTTGGGGAATCAATAATTATTTGATCAACCAAATCTTGATCAAGATGAATTATTTTTTCAATAAGGTCTCCCCCAAAAAAATATGGTCTTCCTAAATATAACAATCCAAAACCCAAAAATATAAAAATAGCGATGGTGAATATTTTGTTTTTCTTTTTCATCATTATTGATCTACCTTGTTCATAATCGTTCCAATAGGATCAAGAAGATACCCAAGATAAGGTATCGTTATTATTTCTTTACTGGTAGATGATTCAATTGCAGCTGTTGGAAGAGGCATTAGTGAAGCTCCTATATTAATTGTCACACCATAATAAGGGTCTTCGCTAATCCTTGTTGTCAATATTTCATCAGAACTTACAAGGCCAGAAACACTTACGAAGTCAAATGGGGTTCCAACAGTAGCAGCCAAAGATGGGCCCTCGTATTTAGCATTTTCTTCTAAATTCCATATAGCACCAGCACTAACACTACCCCCAAAAGCAGTTAGCCCGCCTTCAAAACCGCCTTTGGCAAAAACGCTAAACTCTCCGGATTCAGAATTGATGAGGACATCTGCGCCATATGTTAACGTCGCTAAGGCACCGATGTTTCCAGTCCCACTTACAATTTTTGCATCAGGATAATAATTACCAAGACTATTGTGCCATTCAATTGCATTATCAATTTTATTGTCCCAATAATTAATAGACGTATTAATCACATCTTTTGTTGCATCATAACCAGCCCGTACCATCAACCCATCCGGATCGGTATACCTTAGAGGATTATTTAAGACATAAGCATACAGATTCAACCCGTCCACATACCCTGCCGGGTCCTTTTGCATAAACCTGCCTAATACAGGCGAGTACATCCGGTTTCTGTAATACCATAGCCCGGAGTAGCCATCCCACCTCCTGCCCGTATATCCGTAGGGATTGCCGAAAGCAGAGCCTGTGGCGGTGGTGTTGACATTGAGATTATCAAAGACCGTCATCACACCATACGCAGAATAATCATAAGATTCAACTATATTTCCTGCGGTGTCGGTTAGAGCCTTGATGCTGAATTGCCGATCCTTGATATAATAGTAGGTATTACCACCTGTTGTCATGCATATGGGATCATCCATATAGTCTGCATAGACAAAGGTTTTATCAAGGGTGTTGTCCTTGTATTCTTCTATCACCCGGCTGCCATGGTAGACATATTCTATGGTGGTTACAGAGCCGGGGTCTGTATAATCCTTATTTACAACCCGGCGGTTCTGGGCATCATAAAAATATTCCTGCTGGACCAGGCTGTTTTCCTCAACCCGGATCAAACGGTTGGCCCAGTCATAGACATAGGTTTTACCGTTAAAGTTGGTCATGTTGCCGTTGGCATCATAGGAGGGGGCAAGGCCTGTGATGGAAGTGTACTGGTTATCCTTGTCCACGGTGCGGGTTTCAGCCGTGCCGTTTTGGTTGGTTGCAAC
>PIVS01000084.1 GCA_003353855.1 Desulfobacteraceae bacterium | reverse complement strand
TGGACCAGGGCATTGGTTGTCAGGGTTGTTGAAATTACCACCCGTTTGATCGCCCCGGGATCTGTGGTATCCATAAGCTTAGTAAAACCTGAGAGTACGGTATTGAAAAGGTTGGCAGGGTCGGTGGGTACTTTGACTTTTTTTTCAATGCCCTTGCTGCTTAGGAGAACAGCATCTGTGTGCGTACCGCCAACATCTAATCCTATTATCATGGCACGTTCCTGTTCATATGGATTGGAATCAACTGATACTTCGACAATCAGCTGCCTTGGTATCAGCAATAAAGGGGAGCTTGTCAGAAAAAGCGAGGGTTGTCAATGAAGTTTTTCCCGTGATTTAAAGATCTGGAGCCTGTTTCAAACTTGATAAATTCCCTAATTTAATTTATGGTTTAATAACATTGTTTTTTTGAATAAATGGATATTATTTTTGGAGAATTTTTATGGCAGTCATTGAATGGAAAAAAGAAAATTGTGTTGCTGTGATCACCATGTGTAACGGCGCAAATAAACATAATATTGAATTTGCAAAGCAACTGAATATTTGTTTCGATGAGATACTGGAAGATGCAAGTTTGTTGTCCATTGTCCTGACATCATCTGATGAGAAGAATTTTTCCCAGGGGATTGATATAGAATGGATGGGGCAGAAAATGCAGGACCAAGATTTTAAGAGTATTAAATCCTTTATGTATGGAATGAATGAGATCTTTAAACGGATACTTTTGATGCCGATCCCGGTGATTGCAGCCATCAATGGACATGCCTTCGGAAATGGTGCCATTTTGTCTTGTGCCTGTGATTTCAGATTTATGAGGAAGGATAAAGGCTTCTTTTGTTTTCCAGAGGTGGATGTCAGTATTCCCTTTCTCCCCGGGATGATTGCTTTTGTCAGGAAATCCATCCCTGAATCCCAATTTAATGAGATGATTCTTTCGGGCAAACGAGTGACTGCCCCGGAGCTCGAGGCGAGTCAGGTGATTGTGAAGGCCTGTGATGATCAGGAAACCCTAATGGCCGAAGCCATGGCCTTTGCAGGCACATTCATGAAAAAAAGAGGGATTTTCGGGGAATTAAAGAAGCGGATGCACAAAGAAGTTGTCCATACCATTGATACCCAGGATCCCGTTCACATTGATGCACTTGATTTGTTTGTTGAAGGGTAACCTCTAAGAACAGGGGGGCCTGACTTAATTCCGGCCACATATCCGCCATGGAGATCATGAAGGGAAAAACAGGCTCTTCCTGTTCTTCATGGTGAAAATAGTTTTTCAGCTTTCTATATTTTGTCGGGTAAAATCTATGAACTTACTGCAGATAGGGGACTGGGTCCTTTTTTTAGGCAGGGTCAGATAAAAATACCGATTGAGATCCAACCCCTTAACAGAAAGGGCATGGACCCGGCCGGTTTCAATTTCATTGGCCACGGCAATGGTGGAGAGAATGGAGATGCCAACCTGGTTCAGTATCCCCTGGATCACAGATATAGAATTTCCCATGGTGACCCGGGGTTTAAGATCCTGGGAATTAAAACCGGCCCTATCCATGCTCTTGAGGATGGATTGCCAGGTTCCGGATCCCTTTTCCCTGGCTATAAAGGGTTCGGAAAACAGGTTTGAACAATCAATAGACTTCTTGTTTGCCCACTTATGCCCTTTCGGTACAACCAGTTTCATTTCATCGGCCATAAGTTTTTCCTGGCAGATGGCGGGATCCTCTTTTAAAGCCCCCACCACCCCCAGTTCAATTTTCCCTTGTTTGATGGCATCAATAACCTGCATTGTATCCCCGGCAGACAGGGCTATGGCTACATCGGGAAACTTTTTGGTAAATGCACCCACAAGTTTCGGGATGAGATAACCGGCGGGGATGGTGCTGCCGCCGATGGCAAGTTTTCCCTTTGTATGGCCCAGGAAATCAAGCATGGCAGATTCGGTGAGATCCCTTAGCCCCAGAAGTTGTTTGGCGTGATCATAGAGAATCATGCCTGCCCTTGTGGGTTCCGTGGTTTTACCAAGCCGGTCCAAAAGCCTGCATTGGAAGTGTTCCTCAAGTTCTTTGATATGGGTGGATACGGTTGGCTGGGAAAGATTGATAGCTTCCGAGGCCTTGGAAAAGCTTTTTTTTTCAACCACCGATACAAAGATGTGAAGCTGCCATAGATCCATTTTTTATCCTTGTTGTGCCCCTGTGTTCTACAGGATCAGTCGTTCAGCTTGGGGAATTTTTCCATTAGCTTAAGCCTGACCGGCTCCGGCACCATATCTGAAATATTCCCGCCAAATTGGGCGGCTTCTTTTATGATGGAGGAACTGGTGAATATCCACCTCAGACCTGTCATGAGGAATACCGACTGAACATCCTTGTTTAATTTCCGGTTCATCAAGGCCATCTGGAATTCGTTTTCAAAATCAGAAATGGCCCGCATTCCCCGGATGACGGCCACGGCATTCTTCATCCGGGCATACTCCACCAGCAGACCGTCAAAGGTATCCACCTGTACGGGTTTGAGTCCGTTCATGCTTTCATTGATCATATCCACCCGTTCTTGGGTGGAAAACAATGATTTTTTAGAAGGGTTGTGCAAAACAGCCACAATGACCTCGTCAAATATTTCAAGGGCTCTTTCTATTACATCCACATGACCCAGGGTCAGGGGGTCAAAAGAGCCAGGATAAATCGCTATTCTTCTTGTGTCACTCATTGTTGGCAGATCCTTTGTCAATTGCCTCTTTCCTTAAAAAGGAAATAAAAGTCTTTGAGTATTTTTTTTGACGGTAAATGTCAAGCCCGTTAAGTGGTTTGGCAAGGGATTCCTTAAATGATTGTTCTGTAACAACAATGCCTTTTGGTGCCAAAAGGTCGATGAAACCGGCCTTTTCAAGGGTGGTTTCAACTATAGCCTTTTCATAGGGAGGGTCCATGAAAATCAGGTCAAATGGTTGGGTTTTCAGAGTTTGCGGAAAGGGGAGGGCAATAATGTCATGGTGAATAAGCAAGGCCTTTTCTTTCATTTTGCACAAATCAATATTTTTTTGGATAAGGTTGCAGGAAGAAAGGGCAGCATCCACAAAAACCGCATGACCTGCCCCCCGGCTCAGGGACTCAAGTCCGAGAGCCCCTGTGCCGGCAAACAGATCCAGAACCCTGGCATCCCGTATTCCAGGTCCCAGTATGTTAAAAATTGCCTCCCTGACCCGGTCGGGGGTCGGCCTGATATCATTGCCCTCAAGCTGAATCAGTTTGCGTCCCTTGAAGTTTCCACTGATAATTCTCATGTGATAATCCTAACGGGATGAGATCTTTTTTTTAATGTAATTGACGTTGGTGCCGATTTTTTTTGCAGTTGCCTCGAGGTCGCCTTTGGTCTGTTCCACCTTTCTGCGGATATACTCCTGTTCAAAGGTTTTCCTGGCCAGGTCCAGATTGTCCATATTAAACAATACCCGGCGTTGGCCGGCGTTTTCCATGGGTTTATCAGATGAGAATTCCGGGTTATAGGGCTGGGGAAGATCTTTTATCCCAATGATTTCACCCTTCACCATTATGGAAAGGCGCTCCACCAGGTTCTTTAATTCCCTGACATTTCCCTGCCACGGGTATTGATCCAGCAGGGCAAGGGCTTCCGGGGAGAGGGCCTTTTTAGGGTCAGAAGAGTGGGTGGCCATCTTGCTAAAAAAGGTGTCCACTAACAGGGCAATATCCCCTTTTCTCTCCCTGAGGGGCGGAACATGGATGGGGATGACATTGAGGCGAAAAAAAAGATCCTGCCGGAAATTTCCCTTTTCAATTTCTTCTTCAAGGTCCTTGTTTGTGGAGGCAATGAGCCGGACATCCATGTGAAGGGTACGTCCGCTTCCGATACGCTGGAATGTCTTGGATTCAAGTGCCCTCAGGATTTTGGCCTGGGTATTGATGTTCATATCCCCTATTTCATCCAGAAAAAGGGTGCCCCCCGAGGCCATTTCAAACTTACCCTTGTTTTTGGAGGTGGCTTCATCAAAGGCCCCTTTTTCATGACCAAACAATTCGCTGTCGATGTTTTTTTCTGGAATGGCGGCGCAATTGATAATAATAAAGGGTTCTTCCGGCCGGGTGCTGAATTGGTGGATGGTCCTGGCCACCATTTCCTTGCCTGTTCCGTTTTCTCCGGTTATCAGAATGGAAGCGTCCGATGGTGAGGCCGCCATTATTTCTCCGTATAGCTTTTGAACTGCGGAACTTGTGCCTGTAATGGAATTTTTCTCTATGGCTTTTTTTCGCAGATAAATATTTTCTTCTTCCAGTTTTCTAAAATTTAATGCATTGGAGATGGTCACCATGACCTTGTCAATGGACAAGGGTTTTTCCAGAAAATCAAAGGCACCTGATTTTGTGGCATCCACAGCCGATTCAATGGATCCATGGCCCGTGATCATTACCACAGGCAGGTTGGGATACATTTTTTTAATCTCCTTTAGGGTATCAATGCCGTCCATCCCGGGCATCCAGATGTCGAGCAATACAATATCCGGGGATTCGGCCTCTATTTTTTTCAGGGCCTCATACCCATTATATGCATGCATCACTTCAAAACCATCGTCTGAAAGGATTCCCTCAAGGGAGTCTATGATGGTTGATTCATCATCAACAATTAAAACTGCCGGATACATAAGATAATTTCCTTTCTTGGTAGCCATGTATTACTCCGTGTCATGATCATATTCTCCCTGGAATGCAGGGGAGGATCATGCCGGAAGTTCAATTATAAATTTTGCGCCCCTTGGCAGGTTGTCCTGGACCCGGATCACCCCGTTGTGATCGGAAATAATCGAATTCACAATGGCAAGACCCAGTCCCATTCCGGATTTCTTGGTTGAAAAATAGGGCTCAAATAATTTGGTTTTCTCTTTGTCGGAAATTCCCTTGCCATTGTCTGCTATTTCAATTCTGACAATTTTTAAAATTTGATCATAGGAGACGTCAATGAGAATAATTCCTTTTTTATTAACGGCGTATACTGCATTGTCAATCAGGTTGATAAAGGCCTGTTTCATATGCTGATGGTCCAGTTTCAGGAAGGGAATATCTTCACCGAAATTTGACTGGATATCCACGTTTTCAAGCCCTTCTCTGTACAAAACAATCGTTTCTAAAATAACATTTTCGATTCTGTCCTTGGAAAAATTGGTGTCCGGGAATCTGGCAAAGGTGGAGAATTGGTTTACCAGATTTCGGATCAGATCCACATGTTCCACAATGGTATCTGCACAACCCGTGAAGATATCATCGTTGATCTGTTTTCCATATTTGCGCTTCAGCCGCTGGGCTGATAATTTTATGGGGGTTAAAGGATTTTTTACCTCGTGGGCAATTCGCCGTGCTACCTCCCGCCATGCTACCATGCGCTGTGCTTTTTCAAGTTCCGTGACATCATCAAAAACCAGTACCGCCCCGATGTTATGATCTGTATCATCCTTTAATGTGCTGTAGTGCAGGTAAAAATGTTTGGGTACGCCGGATATGCTTGCGGAAACAGGGACCTCCATATTTTTCATGCCCAGGGCAGCCTGCTCATAGATTTTAGTGGCAGTTTGAAGATATTCCTCCTTGAGCACCTGTCTGAAGTTCTTGTTTAAAAGATTCAGACTATTGATGCCCAGCATGGATTCTGCAGCCTTGTTCATGGTTGTGATGGTGCCGGCGTTGTCAATGGAAATCACGCCGGCGGAAATGTGTTTGAGCACAATCTCAATATACTGTCGGCTTTTTTCCAGTTCTGCATTCTGCTGTTTGAGCATTTCCCCTGACAGGGCAATCTGTTCCCTGCCTGCCGCCAGTTGGCGGGTCATGGAGTTAAAGGATTTGATCAGGGTGCCCAGTTCGTCATCGGTTTGAAAGTCAATCTGGTAACTTAAGTCTCCATCTGCAATACGCTGGGTGCCTTCTGCAAATTTCATGATGGGAATGGTGATGGATTTGGCCATTTGAAATCCAAACCAAATGGCACAGAAGACAACCAGAAGCGCCACAATGGACAGGGCAATATAATAGGAAATCTGGGCTGGTTTTTTGGCCAGCTTGAGCTGCTGATATTCTTCCACCCCTTTGAGGATAGCTTTAAGGTTTTCCGACAGGTCCGGGGATACCAGGGTGGTGATAACGATAAACCCTTCTGCTTTTGACGGGTTTATCCCAAAGGGAATGGTGGCGACGGTCCGTAAAAACTCCCCTTCTTCAATGGTCTGGTAAATGGTATTGCTGACCTTTGTCATGGGGATTTTGGTCAGATCGGCTGTGGTCAGCAACCCAAAGTAAAGGGGTTCCAATTCATTGGCCAGGGAGAGGCAGACCCGTTTGGCATCCGGTGTATAAACTTCAACCCCATGGCGGTTGAAGGCCCGCTGTATCACCTGGGTATAGCGGGTCAGTTTTTTCTGGTTTTCAGGTTGCATTAATTTTCTTGAGTCAATCTGAAAGGCCGCTCTTTTGGCAAAAAATTCATTTTTTTCTTCAATATATTCATATAATTTTTGTCCCACAGCCAGAGAGCTGTCAAGGGTCTGTTCCACCGGAGCATTAAACCAGAAGGCAATGGATGTGGATATAAATTGTATGGAAAAAAAGAAGAGCACGGTGGTGGGCAGCAGGGCCAGAAAGATAAAAGCCGTGACCAGCCTGGTTTTCAACTTGGAACCTAGGATATTGTTCTTTTTTTCGTAATACAGTTTTGCCAGGTTCCGGAAGACCAGTAGGAACAGGCTCAGCAGCAGCAGCAGGTTGATATTGATCAGGATAAACATCAGCACCGTGCTGGACAGGGAAAAATCCGTTCCAAGGGGGGTGATCCTTGTTTCGAGAATGGTAAGGCCCCCTACGATGATCAGGATTGCCAGAATAAGAAGTCCTTCTCTTTTCCTTCTAGTCCGTCTTCGAGCTGAATTTTCTTGTATCTCAATCATAATGGTGGTGATTCTGCAGGGTCTGATAAGGTTATGGTTAATATGTAAAGTTTATATAATACCAATTTGTTTCAAAATCCCAAAAGGATACAAAAAATAAAACAGAGTGAAGGGATAGGGGCAGGGTTACTTTGTCCAGTTCCGCTTTAATCCGTATCTGGTACTTATCTCCCTTGACCAGCTCATCCAAAGGAATAACCGTGAGATTGTCCACGTCGGTCATCCAGGATTTGGCCTCTTCAAAGGATTTGGTAACAGCCGGTTTTTCATCTTTCCAGGGCCGGAAAATCGAGAACTCTTCTTTCATGGAATTGTATTTTACCGTGGATTTTATCTGGACATCGGCAATTTTCTTGTCAAAGAAGGAATCGGTTGTTTTATACAGGGAAACATAAAAGGAAAATGTTGTGGGGATACCGTTTTTAACAGCCTGGTTGATTTTGTCAGTAAATGCATTTCTAACTTCAAAATAGGTCAAAAGGTTATCCCGTGTGTTGGCAAGCTTGATGTTGACCAGGGTGGCATTGGTTTCCGCAAAAATGTTCATTGGAACAAGCAGATTGAGCCAAAGGGCTAAAACAAGGGGGTAGAAATATCGTTTCGAATGCAGCAGCAGTTTCATGGTCAGGTATCCTATTTTATCCTTGCTGGTCCGGTTTCCCAGGAATCTTTCTTTTCAAGAAAGGTTTTAATGAACAAATGGTTCAGGAAGTGCCCGGACTTATGGGTGATAATATGTCCCTGGATGGGCATGCCCAAAAGAGAAAAATCCCCCAGGCAGTCCAGCAGCTTGTGCCGGACAAATTCCTCAGGATAGCGCAACCCTTCTTCATTTAATATTTTATCCTTACCAATAACGATGGCATTGTCAAGGCTTCCTCCTTTCCCAAGGCTGAATTTCTTTAAAAGCTCAAGCTCCTGGATAAATCCAAATGTCCTGGCGCGGCTGATTTCCTGTTCAAAATTATTCTTTGCCCGATCAAAGGTGATTTTTTGTTTTCCAATTAAGGGATGGGAAAAATCAATGGAACAGGTTATTCTAAAACAGGGCTCAGGCAGAACCATCACCGATTTGTCCTGGTCTTGAACCTGGATGGGTTTTTTGACAATGATAAAATGTTTGGGTGCGTCCTGTTTAATTGTTCCTGCGGCTGTCAAGGCCCTGGTAAAATCCTTGGCACTGCCGTCCATAATGGGCATTTCATAATCATCTACCTCCACCAGAGCATTATCGATGCCAAGACCTGCAAAACTGGCCATGAGGTGTTCAATGGTTGAGACAATGGCGCCATTGGTTCCCAGGACCGTTGCCATGCTGGTATCCACCACCAGTTTAAAAAGGGCCGGGATGTCCTGGGTTCCCGGCAGGTCCACCCGCCGGAATTTGATACCATGATTTTCCCGGGCCGGTTTGATTGTGAGGTTGGTTTTTTTTCCTGAATGAACCCCTGTACCTGACAGTGCTACATTTTGGGCGATGGTTTTTTGTCTGTAATATTTATCCATATTTTTTAATCGTGTTACAATTTCCTTTCAAATGTGTGGTATATATAGCTGTTTTTAAAAGACAAAGCAAAGTAAATGAGAAAATTCTTTGGTTAATCCTTAAAATTTTGATAGATAATAGTAAATACTATGATTGTAAAATTGTGGTTGGGGGGGGGTGTGATTGCAAAAGTAAACTCATGTGCGGTTTGCGGTATAGACGCAATGGTTGTGGAAGTTGAGGTGGATATTTCCTTTGGCCTGCCGGTTTTTAATATGGTGGGCCTGGCTGAAGCAGCTGTCCGGGAAAGCAAGGAAAGGGTGCGGAGTGCGATCAATAATTCCGGGTACACTTTTCCCATGGACCGGGTGGTGATCAATCTAGCTCCTGCAGACATCAAAAAGGAGGGCACGGGACTGGACCTGCCAGTGGCTCTTGGTATTTTAACGGCATCCGGTTTGATCCCAAGGGAAACTCCCCTGGCCTGGTTGATTTCCGGGGAACTCTCCCTGGATGGACAGGTCAAACCGGTAAAAGCGGTTTTGCCCTATGCCCTGGCTGCCAGGGAAAATGGATTCAAAGGGATTATCGTCCCAAGAGAAAATGCTGACGAAGCCGCCATGGTTAAGGATATTGAGGTTTTGCCGGTAACGAGTCTTTCCCAGGTGGTTGATTTTTTTTCAGGATTTATACAGATTGCTCCCCATCAAGTGGACCCAAAGCAATTTGCCCGTCGGTCTGATTCGGCAAATCCCAGGGATTTTTCCGATGTCAGGGGACAAAACCATGTCAAAAGAGCTCTTGAAATCTCTGCTGCAGGCTCCCACCATGTATTGATGACAGGGCCCCCGGGATCTGGAAAAAGTATGCTGGCCCAGAGACTTGCCGGTATTTTACCCCTGCCAAGTTTCGGGGAATCCATGGAAATTGCCAGGATATATTCGGTGATGGGACTTGTTGGGAAGAATTTTGAAACTTTAGGGGCGCGTCCCTTTAGAGCTCCCCACCATACAATCTCCGATGCCGGGATGGTGGGGGGCGGATCCAAACCCATGCCCGGAGAAATCAGCCTGGCCCACCATGGTGTGCTCTTTCTGGATGAATTGCCGGAATTTAAAAAAAATGTGCTGGAGGTGTTGCGCCAACCTTTGGAAGAGGGACAGGTCACCATTGCAAGGGCCGGGGCAAAGGCCACCTATCCCTGTCTTTTTATGCTGGTGGCAGCCATGAATCCCTGTCCCTGCGGCAACTTTGGGAATCCTTTACAGGAATGCTCTTGTACCCGGCCCCAGATTCAGCGGTATCGGTCAAAAATTTCCGGGCCGCTTTTGGACCGAATTGATATTCAAATAGAGGTTCCCCAGGTTTCCTATGACGAGATGGCAGGTGACCAGTCCCTTGAATCCTCGGCTGCTATCCGTTCAAGGGTTGACAAAGCACGAAGAATTCAGGACAGACGGTTTAAAAAAGAGGGGCTTATGTGCAATGCCAGGATGGGATCGGGCCAGTTGAAAAAGGTCTGTCTTCTTGAAAAGGATGCCCAATCGGTTCTTCACCAGGCCATGGATCGGTTGGGATTTTCTGCCAGAACATTTCATAGTATCCTAAAGGTTGCAAGAACCATTGCGGATCTTTCCGGGGATAAGAAAATCTGCCGCCACCATGTTCTGGAAGCGGTACAATATAAAAGCTATGGCAGAAGTGATGCCCCGGCATTTTAATCCCCAAATGGTTTACAATCTGCTGCAAACACTTATAATATCTGTCACTGTTATTTAGGATAAGCAGGGGCAGGAGAAACCTCGCTGGCATGGATAAGAAATACTTAAGAAGAAAGAGCTATGATTAAAAAAGATATTTTTAACAATGATGTAAAGGCACAATTTAAAGCGGCGGCCAAGGACCGGATGTACAGGTTTGTCATGGCCGATGGAATGATAAAGGGGGCTGTGGTCCACACCACCCGGATGATTAATGAAATGCGTGCAAACCACGGGCTGGGAGCATTGGAAACCCTGGTGCTGGGCCAGGCCTATATTGCCGCGGCTCTCATGTGTGCAGGTCTTAAGGGCAAGGACAGGATCAGCTTTAATATCCGGTGTTCAGGACCGGTCCAGGGGCTGGATGTGGAAGCCAATACCTTTGGCGAGGTCAGGGGATCCCTGAAAACCGGAGAAATCCAGGTGGAAGATTCCAAGCAGGTTGACTCTTTGTCCACCCTGTTTGGTGCCGGGTTTTTAACCATGACCAAATACCTTGAGGATGCCAAAACCCCCTATTCAGGCCAGATTGCCCTGGAGCACGGAAGCATTGCCGAGGACCTGGCCGCTTATTTTTTAAGGTCGGAGCAGATTCCCACGGGATTTAAGCTGAGTGTTTTTTTCAATGGGAAAGAGGATGTGGAGGGTGCCGGCGGTATTTTTCTCCAGGCCATGCCGGGTGTTTCCCCTGACCAGGTCATTGAGGCAGAAAAAAGGATTCAGCAGATTCATTCCCTGGGGGAAGCCTTTGCAAAGGGGGTGTCTCCTGAAAAATTGATTGAAAAAGAATTTTCCAGCCTCTCCCCCCGGTTTCTTGACAGTTCCCGGGTGGAGTTTTTCTGCCGGTGCACCAGGAAAAGGATGGAAGATTATCTTAAAAACCTGTCTGTCCATGACAGGGATGAGATAAAGGAAAAAGGGCCCTTCCCCCTTGAGGCCAGATGCCATCATTGTAATTCAGCATACCAATTTTCCAAAGATGACCTGACCTGCCTTTAACCATGCGTATCGCTGTCCTTTCCGACATACACAGCAATATGGATGCTTTTTTTGCTGTATTGGATGACATTGAAGACGCCGCCAAGAAAGGTGGTCCAATTGATCAGGTGATATCCCTGGGGGATAATATCGGATATGGCCCGGAACCAGAAGAGGTGATTTTAAGGCTGAAGCAGGGTAAGATACCCTCGGTTCTCGGGAACCATGAACTAGTGATATACGAGTTGGGTCCCAGGGGGCTGCAAAAAAAAATTTGAAAAAAAACGAGTTTTCCTTGCAAAAGAATATAAATATATTATAAATACCGGTAGTGTTGGACAGCCACATGACGGCTATGATAAAGCTAAGTATGTTATTTGGGATTCCATGGAAAATACAATTGAACAACGGTTTGTGCCCTATGATGTCCTTGAGTGTGTAAAAAAAATGAAAAAAATCGGCATTCCTAATCAGTATGCACTTCTGCACCTAAAGGCCGGCAACCGATGTTAACTATCAATAAAAGAAAGGCCAAAGATCATGTGTAATAATTGTAATGAACATTCTCACCACCACCATCGCCATCCTGAAATTGTTCAACTTATGCCCATTCAAAACAACCTGTATGCGGTTTACAAAACAAAAACCCCCCTCGAATTTGCAGTTGAAACAGGAAAAGAAGATATCAGCCTTGTTTCTGTGCTGTTCATGGGACTGATCCGCCATGGAGATAAAACCATGGTGGAGGGCTTCTTTGCCGGGGGTGCCATTAACTCCTGCGAAGATGTGGAGGGATTTAAGGGGTATGCATCATCCCTTGAAGATGCGGAAAAATTATACGCATAGTTCATTGTAAAACGTCTCAAATCAAGGAGAACAAATGCATAAACTTTTAAAGGACAGCCCAGGTGAAAAAATAATGCTCCTGGGGAACGAAGCCATCGCAAGGGGTGCTGTTGAAGCAGGTGTGGCATTTGCCACCACCTATCCGGGTACCCCCTCTTCTGAAATTTCTCTGAATCTTTTCCAGATGTCACAGGAATCCGATCTCTATTTTGAGTACAGCACCAATGAAAAGGTGGCTCTGGAAGTTGCGGCTGCAGCGGCAAATTCCGGTCTTCGAACCTTTTGCATGATGAAGCATGTGGGGCTGAATGTGGCTGCTGATCCTCTGATGACCCTGGCCTATGTGGGGGTCACCGGCGGCATGGTGATCTTAACTGCAGATGACCCGGCCATGTTCTCCAGTCAGAATGAACAGGACAATCGCTATTATGCCAAGTTCGGCGGTTTTCCCATGCTGGAACCCTCTTCAGTTGCCGAAGCAAAGGATATGATAAAGGACGCCTTTGAGCTGTCAGAATCCCTTGGTCAGCCCGTCTTGCTGAGAACAACCACACGGATTAACCACTCCAATGCATTTGTAACCTTTGGTGATATCCAAAAACCCCAAACCCAGGGCCGGTTTATCCGGGATCCCCATCGGTGCGTCACTGTTCCCGCCGTTTCCCGCGGACTCCATGTTAAATTGTTGGAAAAGCTGGGTAAAGCAACTGAGTCGGCTGAAATTTCCTCTTTCAACTTTGTCCGGGGCAGCGGAAAATTTGGTATTATCGCCAATGGGGTGAGTTTTCATTATGCCGAAGATGCCGTAAAAGACTTAGGGATTGAAGAGAAAACCCGGATCATGAGAATGGGTTTTTCCAATCCTATGCCTGAAAAGATGATTAAAAACTTTTTAAAGGATTGCGACAAGGTATTGGTCATTGAAGAGGGCGAGCCCTTCATGGAAGAGGCTGTTAAAGCCTTTGGCCAGGAAGAGGGTATTGTTATCCCCATCAATGGTAAATCCAAAGGGGGCAAATCCAAGGACCTTTTTTCCCGCCTTTCCGAGTATGACCCGGCCATGGTCCGGGAAAAGGTTGCCGCCTATTTCGGTATCGACTATACCCCGGCGGAAAAGATGGATACAGCCGACATCCCTGAAATTGCCATGCGGCCGCCCAACCTTTGCTCCGGCTGTTCCCACAGGGCCACCTTCTACGAAGTAAAGCAGGCTGCCAAGGATATGGACGTCATCTGTCCCACGGATATCGGTTGCTATACCCTGGGCTTTCTGCCCCCTTTGAGCATGGGGGATTTTGTTATCTGCATGGGATCTTCCGTAAGTACTTCCTGCGGGTTCAGCAAGGCAAGCGACCAGAAAGTGGTCTCCTTTATCGGGGACTCCACCTTTTTCCATTCCGGAATTACAGGTCTTGTCAATGCGGTTTTTAACAAGCATAATTTTACCCTGGTTATCCTTGAAAATGACATCACGGCCATGACCGGACACCAGCCCCATCCCGGTGTGGATATGGAGCGGTTCGGCCTTGACACTTACGGCCGGGTCAATATTGAGAAACTGGTACGGGCCCTGGGGGTGGAACATGTATCCATTGTCAAACCCTTTAAGGTTAAAAAGAGCATTGACATTATCAAAGAAGCCCTGGAATTTAAAGGGGTTTCCGTTATTATTTCCCGGGAACCCTGTATCCTCTATGCCAAGAGCATCAAGCTGAAAACGCCCCGGGCCTTTGTGGTAACCGACAAATGTACGGATCACAAGACCTGCATCAATGGTATTGCCTGTCCCTCATTTTATATTGAAGAGGAGCGGGTGAAAATTGATGCTGATACCTGTGTCGGGTGTGCGCTTTGTGCCCAGATCTGTCCTGAAAATGCCATCAGGCCTTTGAAAAAATAACCCTAAGAAAAGGATACCAAAAAAATATGGAAACAACCAGGCTTGTAATCGTAGCCGTTGGCGGACAAGGTAATCTTCTGGCTTCCAAGGTGCTGGGCGAAGCTGCCCTGATTTCAGGGGTGCAGGTGCGAATGAGCGAGATCCACGGCATGGCCCAGCGGGGCGGTGTGGTGGAATCTGCCATTGTATT
>PIVS01000551.1 GCA_003353855.1 Desulfobacteraceae bacterium | reverse complement strand
ACAAGATTTATTTATAATATTTCTTAGACGTAATGATTTTGAACCAAAAAACATATTTGGCGATATATCAGTGGGTTAGATTAAACCAGTAGTAGGAAAGTGGTAAATATGGGTTTAAATGTTTCATAAGAGGTTTTAGTGAATATGGTGGTTAAATTTCCTAAGAGATCTTCTTTTGTTTTTGCACCATGCAGTTTTAGTGCTGCTTGGTTGACATCCAGTATTTTTACTTTTTGACTGCACCGTTCTAAAAAGGAAGGATTGCTTTTAATATATTCCCGGAAATCATGCACATTCCTTGCTCTCAGTTCATCAAAGCATTGATAAACTTCGGTAAAATCCTCTTCCCATAACGGAACAGGTGAATTTTGAAAAATAGTCTGATATCGCTTATTAGAAAGATTCAATTGCTCCTCAGCCTTCTTGCGCTGGGTAATATCCATTACTTCTGCTAAAATTACTTGTTCATTATTAATCTCAATGATAACTGATGAAACATACGCATTAAAAATTTTACTGTCTTTTGTTTTATATTGGGTTTCTTCGTTTTTTAATTTCCTCTCAGTGATCAGTTTCTCAAGTACTCTTTTCCTTTCAGACTCTGAAGGCCAAATATTGAATTCAATAGATCTCTCGCCTTTCACATCTTGATTTGAATAGCCAAACATTTCAGTGAAACCCCGATTTATTTCAAGTATTGCCCCATCGGAAATACGAGTGATAGAAAATGCATTCGGGCTGAGTTTGAACACTTGAGAAAATTTATTTTCACTTTGTTTTAGTTCTTGATTTTGTTTTTCAATTTTAGAAAAATTTTTCTTAAGATTATCACTCATCACATCAAAATTTTTAACCAATTCTCCAATTTCATCCTGCCGTGGCGTTATATCGACATTTACGAATTTCTTTCGGGCGATAAGTCCAGCCACACGAGAAACATTGAGAACCGGAGTAATGAAAAGTTGAGAAAGAAATACATTCAGGGACAGTGCCACGAGTAATATTACAATCGTAAAAACGATAGTTAATTTAATGGTTGTACTTTTTAGCTCTTTTTGAAGGTCATCGAGATAAAATCCCAATTCCACTTTTCCGAGATGATTTGTTTTGCTGTCCAATATGGGCAGTTCTAAAATCAAAATATTATTCCCGGTTTTACGGTCTTTTTTTAAAGTAGTCGTTTCAATTGTGCTTTTTTGAATTAGAGAAATTTCCTGAGTATCATATACCTCACAAAAAGCTATCCCATGGGTTTGTTCAACGGTAATACATAATTCTTCCAAATATAGATAGTTATAAAATCGAATAGCATCCACACTGTTTTTTGCTATTATTGTCATCACTTGTTTGCCATTGTTGTGCAAACTATCCATAATTTGCCGTCGTTGATCGATCAGGATGCTATACCCTAAACCAACAAGTAAAATGAGCACAATGAAAACAACACCGAAAGTGATTTTGAAACGGATCTTATGGTAAAATTTCATAATTTCTTTTGTTAAGTCAAAATTATATCAACGATTCATCAGATAATTAGTGACTTTAATTTCTCCAGATATGATTTTAGATTGGATGGTTTTTAAATATTCTTTTACGCTGGCCGGAATCAGATGTTGGGTGAATTTCATTTCGGTCAGGCTGACGTATCCCCCCTTGAGTCCATATATTTTACTTCCGGATTGAAAATTACCATCTAAAAAGTTTTTCACTTCTGTGTATGTTGAGCGATCCAGCCGTTTAACCATACTGGTGAGCACGTATCCCTTAGCCATTGCATCCTGATCATAGTCAACACCAATAACGTATTTTTTTTGATTTTTCGCCTCTTGTATAATTCCGTTCCCCGATAGTGCTGCCGCACTATAGATGATATCCACATCCTGTTTATACATCTTTTTAGCTATACTTCGTCCTTTTTCCGGACTTGTGTACCCTGAATAATCCGGTTCATTTGTAATAAAAACGTATTTGATTTCGACCTTGGGATTGGAATAACGGACACCTTCTTCATATCCGATTAGAAAAGCTCTCAGAGGTGGTACATCCACCCCACCGATAAACCCTACTTTTCTCGTTTTCGTTATCTTTCCTGCTAAAGCTCCGACTATAAAACTACCTTCATGTTGTGCAAAGTTCGGGGTTGATACATTGGGCATGTTGTTAATTGGACCGGCATCATTCATTAGAAACAAGGTTTTGGGATACTGCTTGGCAAATTTTTTCCCGGGTTCAGTAAATTGGTAACCACTGCATACAATGAGGTCAACTTTCTGGGCAATCAAATTTTTAAATGCATTTTCAATGGATTTGACATCATTATTATCAGGTCTCTGGGTTCTTACTTTGAATTTGTACTCACGTTGAATTTTGAACAATCCCATGGAAGTACTACTATTATAACGATCATTTACCGTACTGTTTTGTACGAAGCCTGTCATGAAACCAATAATTGGCGTTTTGGCTTCAGAATATGAAGTGGTCGCCAGACATAAAAAAAATATTATCGTGATCAATTTCGTCATGCTGTTATATCCTTTTTTGTCTTATACATACAATATGTCAAAATTGGTTCGAGATGAGTTATGCATTCTTGAGATTATGATTCTAAGAGCATTTAACAATCCAAGTTGTATCAACAAGATTACATTAAAACATATTACATCAAAAAGCACTGAGAAGCAAAAAATATCCACATTTTTAAATGGTTTTCCTCGTGCGTCATAATCTCGTGTTCGACAACTGTAAATATACGAAAATGGAAAAGCCTTGCAAATCAAGGGATAGAGCTATCCACTCAAAATGGCATAGTGCCTACAAAATTAGGGGGGGGGGATTTGATGGATTTTATCTTTTGTGGAGGTCGTATCTTCAGTTTTTTTAAGCATCTTACGCTGGGTATTTGTCAGTTCTGTGTACGGTAGTATACGGCTATCTTCATGCAAAAATTTTTCTAAATGAAGGCGTTCCATTTCGGAGCGCACTTTCGGCCAGGTCATGCCAGTCTCCAGCTCCGTAACCCGGACCAAAAGCAAGGCAAGCTGGCAAAGCATGACATGGGATTGGATGCGGTCGTCTTTGGTGTGATACACCGGCCTGAGAGACAGAGTCGATTTTAAGGTGCGGAAAGCCCGCTCGACTTCCATGAGCTGCTTATAGCCAAGGGCGATATCTTCTACAGACAGACTCTTGTCACTGGTGCTCAAAAGATATTTGCCATCCATTTCAAAATAGGTGTTGGTGGTATCAAAAAATATCAGATCCACTGTAAGATTCATCAGTTGGGCAGTTGCCCAGAAAACTTTTTTCTGAATCTCTTCTTCATGCTTGAGCAGAAAATCCATGCTTC
>PIVS01001067.1 GCA_003353855.1 Desulfobacteraceae bacterium | reverse complement strand
ATATTCATGGCCAGAAAAGAAAACCCGGATCTTGGCAGCTCCATGGGCAGTTGGGGAATTTTAGATTCATGCCAGCCTCCGGTAACATTCAGCACATCAACCCCGGCCTTTTCATAGACCCTTGCAATCTCGGGCATCTGGTCATCCCTGGTGGAGCCTGGAACAAAATCATTGCCCGCCATCCTCACCCCAATGGGAAAATCCGGCCCCACCCTGTCCCGGACCATCTGGATGATTTGCCTGGGAAAGCGCACCCGGTTTTCAAAACTGCCCCCATACTCATCTCGTCTCAGGTTTTTTAACGGGGATAAAAACTGGGTGATAAGATATCCGGCAGATCCGATGATTTCCACCCCTTCAAACCCGGCTTCCTTTGCTCTGAAAGCTGCATCGGCAAAGGCCTTTTGCACGCCCTGTATATCTTCCAGACTCATTTGTCTGGGGGTGGCCTTGGAATATTTTGAAAATACGGCAGAGGGCGCCATGGGGGTGTCATTGTTGATGAGAAAGGGATGGGTATAGGCACCGCCATGAAACAGCTGAATCCAGGGACTTGCCCCCCTCTCTTTTATTATTTTTGTGGCCCTGGCAAAGGAATCAATGGCCTCGTCCTGGGCAAGGGAGAGAGGAACAAACCCGGCCCCGATAAAATCAACCCCCACAGGCCCGACAGTGACAATACCGGCTCCGCCGCGGGCAATCTCGTCATAAAAGTGATAATATTTATCGTTGAGCTTGGTGTCATAGGAATACAACAGCCCCAGGGAGGGATAGGCAATCCGGTTTCTGATTTGTGTGGCATTGATGGTGAT
>PIVS01000083.1 GCA_003353855.1 Desulfobacteraceae bacterium | reverse complement strand
TCAATATTTGCAATATTGCTGGAAATCAAATTGTGACGTCTGGCAGATACATCCAGAGACTTGGCAATCACTTTGTGGGTACGGCCAAAAATTCTTGAATCTGTCATTTTCCTCTTCACTCCCGGTTAAAGAATAATACAAACCTCTTTGGTAACACGTCATACCAAAGAGATCTGCAAATTATATGCCTAAATGTGAATCAGAGAGTCTCTTTATATTCGTTGAGTTTATTTCTCAGGGTTCTGACGCTGATGCCGAGTATTTTTGCGGCATGGGTCCTATTGCCCTCGGTCTGGTCAAGGGTTTTGAATATCATTTTTTGTTCCATTTCCTTTAAGGAGCCGGAAGCCGCATCCAAAGAGAGTTCGGACACAAGTTCCGCAGCTTGAGCCACTGCAGCTGTCACCCCGTCCATTAAAAGATCCGCAGGCCTTATATGGTCTGAATCCGCCAGAAGCACAGACCTGTGAATAATATTTTCAAGTTCCCTGATATTTCCGGAAAAGGCATGAGAGGAAAGAATAGAAAGGGTCTGGTTTGTCATTCCTTTGACATCCCTACCGTCAATTTTACAATACTTTTTTATAAAATAATCACACAGGGGGGGAAGATCGTCAATCCGATCCCTCAGGGGTGGGATGATCAGGGGGATGGTGTTCAGTCTATAATAAAGATCCTCACGGAAACTTTGGTTTTCGATAGCTTCTTTTGCATTGCGGTTAGTGGTTGCTATGATCCTTACATCCACTTCCACAGGTTCTGTTCCCCCCACCCGGTCGACTACTTTTTCCTGGATCACCCGCAATAATTTTGATTGAAGGTGAAACTGCATCTCCGTGATTTCATCCAAGAAAAGTGTGCCCTTGTTGGCCAGCTCAAACTTTCCTATTTTCCTTGATATGGCCCCTGTAAATGCGCCTTTTTCATGGCCGAACAATTCACTTTCCAGCAAATTTTCAGGGAGGGCTGCACAATTGATGGCGATGAAGGGCCTGGAATCACGGCGGCTTTTTTCATGGAGATATTTGGCAAACAACTCCTTGCCCGTGCCGCTTTCTCCCTGGATCAGAACAGAAGCACTGGAGTCAGCTACCCTGGAAGCCAGCTTTAAAAGCGTTAACATACCAGGATTCTGGGTAATAATATCCACCCGCTTCTTTTTATTGGGGAGAGCCTCTTCCGGCTTTTTACCAGATTTTTTTGACAACAAGGCTCTTCTGGCGCTAAGCTCCAATTGGCGCAGATCAACAGGTTTAATAAGGTAATCCATTGCCCCGTATTTCATTAACCTAACTGCATAATCCACCACTGGTTCGGGCGTGATAATAATGGTTTTACAATTTGGCTGGCTATCTGCTATTTTTTTTAAAAAGGCAATGGCTGCAAAACCGGGAGTGGCGTCATCGGCAATAACAATATCCGGTTTGCTTTGGGTCAGGTATTCAAGGGCATGGGTTCCGTCGGGAACTGCATCCACCAAGAATCCCAGATCTTCAAACAGTCTGACATAGGCCATCCGTTCCTTGGGATTTTCCTGTATGATAAAAATTCGGTGTCCGGGCATAAAAAAACGCTGGTTCCCACCCCTTAAGAATTTGTCATGGTCTCTGCCAGTTCCAAGGTGCTCAGGCGTTGGCGGGCAAGTCTTGCCCACACAGAGTCATTATTGCCTGCCACCTGTTCAAAAGCCTCTTTTGCTTTTTTGATAATGTTACCCTTTTGATAGGCATCCCCTAGTAAGAACCCCAAATTGGCCTTTGCCCTATCCCCTGTGGAAAAATTCAGGGCCTTTGAAAATGCATCGGCCGCCCGGACATAGGATTGAAATCCCAAATAGGTATTTCCAAGTATCTTGTATGCCTCTGTCAGCAGGTCATAATTCTTACCTGATGCCGCGGCAAACTCCTTTACAGCACGTGCCCTGAGTTTCGAAGCAGTTTTCAGATCCTTCTGGTTTTCATAAATATTGGAATGCTGAATAAGGATTTTTCCCTTTTCCAGATGATTTGTTGACACGGCATAGGCTTTTTTAAATTTTCCATCAGACTTTGTATATTGTTTTTTTTCCAAATAAATTTCCCCCATGCGGGTCAAGGCGTTTACCCTGTTTTTGTTCTTTGGAAACCGTTTTGAAAAAGCTGCAAACAATTTCAATGCATCATCATTCCTGCCGGACTCATCCATGGCCACCCCCAGGCCAAAAAGCAATTCCGGGGATCTGGTAGATCTCTTATACTGTTTATAGGCATTAATCAAATGATTAAACGCTTCTTCATACAAGTTTGCTTTTAAATAGGCCGTACCGGCATAAAAAGCTATTTCCCGGCTTCCCATCTTGTCAAGCTTGGTATATTCCGATTCATACCGATTCAAAACAAAGGTGTACTCATCTGCCTTTAACTGCTTTTTGAACAAGGCTTCGTAGGCCCTTTGCATTAATTTAACCGCTTCATATCTCAACCCCCTGGGATGGGTGGACAAAAGGTCCTCAATTTCCTTAATGCATTTATTATATTCTCCATTTTTCTGATAAATTTCGGCAAGCCGCATCATGGCAATCCGGGCATAGGTATTTTCCGGAAATTTGGCTTTGATCATTTGATAAATTTCAATTTTTTCCGGATCGGTTTTCAGATACCGGGCAATACCAATGGAGGCATTTATATACCCCTGTGAATCCGGGAACATTTCCCTGACAAGTTCATAAATTTTGACAGCCCTTTCCGAATTATTTTCCATTCCATAGGTGTCCCCCACTTTGCTCAACACAACATCGCGGTTTGGAATCCCAGGAAACAGGTTTAATACGCGCATAAAATTTTGTCTTGCCAGGACGGTAAACCCCAGTTCAAAATTGGCATATCCCATATTCAACAGCAGCTCCGGTGATTCATACACTTTTTTGCCATTTGCCTCCACCACATAATTAAATACAGCCAAAGAATCAAAATACTGCCTTTTCTTAAAAAGTGCCTTGCCATACCCCACACCGGCATCCGCTATATAATTATTTTCAACCAAAGATTCAAACACCTGTTTATAATACCCCAGTGCCTTGTCTGTATATCCCTTTGCATTATAAATTCCGGCCAGATGATATAGTACCTCGGGCATCCCTGAATATTGCGGATATCCCTGTTTTACAATATTCAGATACCCTTCTGCGACAGCATTATTTTTCAAGGAAATATTGATCATGCCAATGGCTGTGTAAGCAAATGGAATTAAGTCGGATTTAGGAAAGGAAACCAGGGCATCCTGGAACATTCTCTCTGCCTTTAGCAGGCGTGTAAAATCATCTTCCGAGATACTTTTTAAATATACATAGGCCCTGAGGTAATAAACCTGTTCAAGGCAGGAAAAATTTTCCTGGAACACATATTGATCCAGCAGATCAAAGGCTTTTTTATAAAATTGTTTTTTAATCAGAAGAATGGCATTTTCAATCTGCTTTGATTCACACCCAAAGCGTTCAACCACCCGAGAAAGATCGCTTACATCGCCTTTACCCCCCCCTTTTTCTCTTTTAGGAGCGACGTACACCGGTGGTGTTAAATCTTTGGCACTCTTTTTTTCCCTGGGAGGAACCACCTTCTTACTTTCAGGTTTTAGTATTGCCCGGGGTTGAGCTTGCGGCGTGGCTGCAGGTTCAGGCCTGACCTTCTTTTCTTCTTTTTTCACCTCTTTGGCAGGCGGGACCGTCCCAGGCTTTTGAGTGCCAATTTTTGCCCCGGGCTTGGACTCAGACGGTTCCGGCTTTTTTTCAAGATTAACTGAAAATTTTGCACCGGACTTGTTAAAACCTGAGCTGATATATCCAAAAGGCAATTTAGAAGTCACCACCACGGCCACCACTTCATTGTCAAGGGTTTCTATGCTGATTTCATCTATAGCCGGGTTCTTTCTACCCAAAACTTTAAAGCCCGGAGAAAGGGCTGCATTTTTCAATGCCACCAACAATTCTCTTTTTTCAATTTTGATGACCTTGACAGGAGCTTTCCCGCTGACAAAAAACTGAATCGCCAGGGGAGTATCTTGAATAGCAATCTTTTCTATTATGATTTTTTTGGCCGCCGCAATTCCGGGCAGGGTTACCAGAATCAAAATCAACAGGCCCAACAGGATGGTCCTCTTCAACAATTTCAAATATTTGGTGCTTAATTCTCTCATAATCTTTTCTTAGCCCCAGGGGTTTATATTCAGAGAATTAACAAAGCAAAGAGTATGCCACAACACATTTTCCAATAACCGGACAAAGCATAAAAGCACAGTCACAAAGGCCATTCATCGATCGTGCAACAAAAACATGGCGCCCGGGATATTGATTCCTCGTCAAAAGATTGGCGTTTCCATCTCAGGTTTGATATGCATTTTCTTTAATTTCTCAACCAGGGTGGTGCGGTTCATTTTAAGCATTTCAGCAGCCCTGGCCTTTACCCATCCGCTTTCATTGAGTGCATGGGAAATTAGACTCCGCTGATATTGATCCACGGCCTCGTTAAACCCGATACCGTTATTGAACACCGAGGAGACAGAGGATGAGGTATGATGGGAAGAAGGCGTTATCATACATTCTGGTAAGTCATGAACCTGGATATCAACCTCCTCCACAAGAACAGATATCCGCTCAACCATATTTTCAAGTTCCCGAATATTTCCAGGCCATTCATAATGTGTGAGAACCTGCTTGGCCTGATCTGAAAATTGTTTGATCTGGTAATCGGTACTTCGATCTAATAAATTATTTTGAAAATAATCGGTCAGGGGAAAAATATCATCCCTTCGCTCTCTCAGGGGCAGGATATGAATGGGAATGACATTGAGCCGGTAATAAAGATCTTCCCTGAACTCCCCTTCTTTAATGGCCGCAGCAAGATCTTTGTTGGTGGCTGAAATCACCCGGATATCCACAGCAATGGTCTGGGTTCCGCCCACCCGTTCAAATTTGCGTTCCTGTATTGCCCGCAATAACTTCACCTGCAAATCCGAGCTCATATCTCCTATTTCATCCAGAAAAAGACTGCCGTTGTCTGCAATTTCAAACCGGCCTGTCCTGGAACGATGGGCGCCGGTAAAGGCTCCTTTTTCATGACCAAACAATTCGCTTTCAAGCAGTTCACTGGGGATAGCACCGCAATTGATAATCACCATGGGGCCGTTCCGCCGGGTACTATTCCTATGAATAGCCCTTGCAATCAACTCTTTACCGGTCCCGCTTTCTCCGGTAATAAGGACAGAGGAATCAGATTTTGCAACCTTGCGGGCCGTATCCAGAACCTTTAACAGCCCCTTGCTTTCACCGGCGATACCGCTTCTGTCAAATCCAATATTTCCAGCACCCTCACCTGCTCCTAAACTTTTGGGCGCTGTTGCCGCCATGGGAACGACACTCATCTTAAAATCTTCTCAAGCTTGTCGGAAATAGCCTCTGCCGTAAAAGGCTTGACCACATAATTGGAAACCCCTGCCTGAACCGCTTCAATAACATTCTGTTTCTGGGCTTCCGCCGTTACCATCAGAAAAGGTTTTCTTGCATACCGGGAATCTGCACGCACCTTTTTTAACAATTCAAGGCCGGTCATTTTGGGCATATTCCAGTCTGATATTATCAAGTCTATCTCCTGGTTTTCCAGAACGTCCCAGGCAGTTGTCCCATCATCAGCTTCCACAAGATTTTTAAAACCAAGTTGTTTTAAAATATTCTTAAGAATACGGCGCATGGTAGCAAAATCGTCAACAATCAGAACCTTGATGGATGTGTCCATTGCCACATTTTCCTCCTTATATGGATTAAAACTCCTTTTCTATCTTTCAAAACATACTTCAATCGTAAAATCTCCGCCATCGGTATTAAAGGGGATTGCTAGTTTAGGCCCTTCTGAGTAATGCCGGATACTGTGACTCCGACCAGTAACAACAGAGGGGATGGCTGCCTTAAACACCTTACCCATTAATTCAAGTTCTCTTCTTGCCTGGCCGGAAATCATATTGGTCAATTCTCCTACGGCATCGGAAATATCATCGTCCAGCTTTTCCATTGTTTCACCAAACATATTGGAAACAATGGTCAAAATACACCTTTCTTCAAAGGTAACCGCAATGGTACCATTGGCAACCCCTGTCAGTCCGAGGATTCCGGTGATATCTCCAACAGCGACATTGTCTATTTTCACATAAGGTTTGCCTGCCCTTACCTCGATAAAAGCCATCGTTTCCAACACACTTAATGTTGCATTAATAAACGGGTTGACTAATTTTACATCCATTTCATCACCCCTCCAACACAGCCTGTGTCAATCAGGGTCATCCACACGATTGTAATACACAATATTTTTTAAATGAGAATAGGTATCAACATCCATGGAATTAAAAACAATACCGATCCCCGTATCAGTCTCCCGGACAATTGTCCCTTCTATCAACAATTCGATTTTCTCTATTCCGCCGGTCAAATATATTTTCACGGAACAAAGAGTTCCCGGAGCAAAGCGCTTATCTGTATTGACAAAAATCCCTTTCCGGCTCAAATCCTCTGAGTTTCCATCCAGGGTTACCTGATCTTTGGTTTTAAGTACAATCTTGATTTCGGTAGCAAACCCAACTCTGGAATATTTACGCCTGTCATCATCATTTAAAACAGTCATGCCAGATTCACTCCGTGTTTAGTCTTGTTATACGCTTATCGATGGGTCAAATTAGCACATTTTAAATTCATGCTCAACCCATTAAAAATCATCGGGTAACTCCTGATCTGCAATTCTTAAAAAGGCGTCAACCGCTTCCGGGTCAAACTGTGTACCGGAATTCTTTTTTATGATGTCAAGCACAACATTTTTTTCCATTTTTTTCCTATAGGACCTATCCGAGGCCATGGCATCATAGCAGTCTGCCACAGATAAGATTCTGGAAAGTTTAGGAATTTGATTATCTTTTAACCCATCCGGATATCCTTTTCCATCATAGCGTTCATGGTGGTGGCGAATAATTTCCATCTCCTGATCCCACACCCCCAATTTACTGATAATCTCTGCACCAAGCACAGGATGTTCCTTAATTTCCTCATACTCTTCATCGTTTAGCCGGCCCGGCTTCAGGAGAATATCATCCCGGATACCGATTTTTCCAATATCATGGAGACTCCCGGCAAAATCGATCACATTCAGTTCTTCCTGGGAACAGCCCATCTCTTCTGCAATCATATACGCATATCTGGCCACCCGTGTGGAGTGTTTCCGGGTATACAGATCCCGGACTTCCAGTGCCGTGACAAAGGATTTCAATGTCAAGACCAGATTATCAATGATGGTGTCATATAATCCAATATTTTCAATGGCAGAGGCGGCTTTCTGGGTAATAAAATTCATATAATATATATCTTTTTCACTGAAACACCGCTCTTCTTGAAAAACAAACGCACTGGCTACGCCAAATATCTTCTCCTGTATTTTGAGGGGTACCGCCATAAAGGAATTGGCAGGATCGCCCAGAAGATTGTTTTTGCCGGACTTTGACATGAGAAAAGGGGTTTCCTTTGATTTCAGGGAATCAATAATATAATCTTTGGCCCTGTCTGAAATATCTTTTCCAAACTCTTTTAAAACATCGTCATTTTCATAATCTGAGCTGGATTTTGCAATCAAAACCAGGGAAGCATCTTCCTCGGAATAGATATGAAAAAAGACCTTGTCCGCCTTGAGTTCTTCAACCCCTAAATCAACCACTTTGTTAAAAATGCCGTAACTGGAGTCAGTTCTGGCAAAATCCTCCATGACCCGGTTCAGGGTATTGACCTCAGAAACCCGATCGAGCAGTTCATCGTTCAGTTTCCTGAGCCGTTCCTGCCTCCCAACCTCTTCCTTTAGAATAAGATTTTCCACAAACAACTCACGTTCCCTCAGGATACGCTTCAGGGTCAACTCCATCTGTTCAAGATTAACCGGTTTAATCAGATAATCCACCACACCGTTTTTCAGGGTTTCAATGGAATTTTCCAGGGAGGGATATCCGGTCATCACCACCACAGGAAGGGTACTGTCTAGCTGCCTGATCCTTTCGGCCAATTCGAGCCCGTCCATTATCGGCATATTGATATCGGTAAAAATGCACCCGATTTTTACCCGACTGAGGATCTCAAGAGCTTCGACACCATTGCCGGCAGTGTGTACTTCATACCCTTTCCTCTGGAAATACCCTTCGGTCACATCCAGAATACCCTCTTCATCATCAACCACCAGGATTTTTATCGTATCATCTGTCATCGCATCAATGCCAACCCATTATTACTTTTATTTATGAACTCTTCTAGGCAAATGTATATGAAACCATCGATTTTATCAACAAAAATCAAAACTGCAGACACCATGTAAATATAAAGAATATAATTCTTAATTCATGTATAATATTCATATGATATTCTTGACAAAAGAATATTTTATGAATATTATACACTTTAAGTTCCTTACTAATAAATATTAAGGGTATAAGAAATATGGACAAAACAGACCTTCAGATTCTACAAATTCTTCAAAAAAAAGCAAGAATTCCCAATGTGGAAGTTGCAAGAGCCATCGGAATGGCACCCTCTGCCGTACTTGAACGGATAAAAAAATTGGAAGCCCGCGGGGTAATAGAGGGATATGAGGTCCGCCTCAACCCGGAAATGTTCAATTGTGCAATGACCGCCTTTATCCACCTGGGTGTAAAAGATCCGTCTCAAATTATTGAAACCGGAAATGCTCTCTCTGCCATTGAGCAGGTACAAGAAGTTCATTACCTGGCCGGAGCAGACTGCCTCATTGCAAAACTTAAGGTTTCCGGCAACAAGGAACTTGAAAGCGTTTTAAGAACCAGGATTGCCGGGATTCCATCCATAAAAGACACCAAAACATTTATCGCCCTTTCCACCTACAAAGAGAGCGCAAAAATCAAGATAGAGGATAAGCCGGAATAATCTGGCCGGCCCTGATCGGGCGGCCATCATGATCGGCCAACCATAAGATAAAACAAGGATTAAACCATACCATGCCAATGTCATCCAAATTTAAAGACAGATTATCTCCCGTCCTGCCCCAAATCATTCATACCTTTGGAACCCCTTTCCATATTTATGATGAAGCAGGCATAAACCAGACCTGCGATGAACTCAATGTGGCCTTTGAAAAGATAGAGGGTTTCAAGGAATACTTTGCCGTAAAGGCGCTTCCCAACCCATCCGTCATGACCCTGTTACAAAATAAAGGATTTGGCTTTGACTGCAGTTCCATACCGGAAATCACCCTGTCCCGAAATATCGGAAGCCAGGGCGAAGAGATAATGTTCACATCCAACAACACAAGCATTCAACAATTTCAGGCCGCCCTGGATAAAAAGGGATGTATTATTAACCTGGATGATATCTCCTTGATTTCAAAGTTACCCGAGATCCCGGAACTCATTTGTTTCAGATACAACCCCGGCTCCAGGCGAACCGGCAATAAAATCATCGGCAACCCCGTGGAATCAAAATACGGTGTCACCCATGATCAGATCGTTGCCGCCTATGAAAAGGCCATGAACCTGGGAGTTAAACGATTCGGCATCCATACCATGCTGGCATCCAATGAACTGGACTATACCTATATGGTGGAAACAGCAGACATGCTCCTTGCCGTAATAAAAGAGATCCATGGGACGCTTGGCATCCAATTTGATTTCATCAATATTGGCGGGGGCTTAGGGATCCCCTATACCCCTGACACACCCGGATTTGATTTATCAGCCATGGCTGCAGGTATTACCCACTCCTTTAAGGGGTTTAAAAAACAAAATGGCTGGGCCCCTAAACTCTATATGGAAAGCGGCCGTTTTATCACAGGCCCCCACGGTGCCCTGGTAACTTCGGTGATAAATCACAAAGAGACCTATAGAAATTATGTGGGTGTGGATGCTTCCATGTCCGCCCTCATGCGCCCGGGCATGTATGAAGCCTATCACCATATCCACATACACGACAAAGAGGATGATCCCTCTCTGAAAAAAGTAGATGTGGTGGGAGCTCTCTGTGAAAACAATGATAAATTTGCCATCCAAAGGGATCTGCCGGCCACGGTTAAAGGAGATATTCTGGTCATCCATGATACCGGAGCCCATGGCCATGCCATGGGATTCAATTATAATGGTCATTTACGCCCCAAGGAACTATTGCTAAAAAAAGACGGGAGCGTTGAACTGATCAGGCGTGCCGAAACCATGGATGATTATTTTTCCACTTTGAACTTTGATCCGAAAACCATGGATCCGGTATAAAAGCGGTCGGACTGCCTGCCGCTTTGGGATAATTGCAAGATATTAACCATAAAGATCATGAAAAAGGAGGCCCCATGAACTATTGTATAGTCATTGTCACCTGCGCCAATGAGGCCGATTCCACGACACTGGCATCGGATATGGTTAAACAGAAACTGGCAGCACCTGTGACAAGGGGTTTAAAATTAGTCCCGGATTCTGATAAAATGTCCTCAAGAATTTTATCACAGGTTTTTACCATCGTATACCAGCCCCAACTTTTCATCCGGTATGGCATCCTTGGATATATGCAGAACCAGGCCGTCTATGATCCCGTATTTGGTAAAGGGAAAGGCTTCCACTTTTACTTGCGCCACATGGCCTGCCCGGATAAATCCGATATCCTTGTTCAGCACCTTGCACTTGACCCCAAGGGGGCCGGTCCATGGGTATGCCCACAACCTGGCCTGCAGGAATTTCAAGGTCAACCTGGCGCAGGATCTCCGGGCCGCCAGGGCGATACCGGAAGCCAACCCTGTCAAACCTGATATCGCCCTCGATCCGCTTTAAGGTGCCGCGGTTAGGGTTATAGGCAGGTTCAGTGGGGATGTTTAAAATATTCCCCAACCGCTCCACTGAAATCCTGGCCTGCTGAAACTCGTTCCATAACTGGGCCAGACGGATAAAAGTAAGCTGTGATTCCTTTGTCACCGAAACGGATGTACACTTCCCGACAGACATAAATCTCTTGCTGGACAGCCCAGGCAAGGTAATAACCCTGATAAGAAACTTAAACGAGAACAGCTTATTATTGATGCACACAATGAATATTTGACACTTGCAGAAACTATTTTCAGCCGGATTCAAAATCTGTGTGACCAACACATTCAACTCTTTGGCAAAAGATGTGGGCTCCATATTGTTGCCCTGCCGGACGAACAATGGATCTCCAAAATATTTGCGCAGGCGGCGAAGGGTATGACTGATAGCAGGCTGAGACAAATAAAAACATTGTCCTGCCCGGGTCAGACTCCGTTACCTGTATATTTCATTGAAAACAACCAGAGAGTTAAGATCAAAGTTCTGCAAATTCATAATTTGAATGGACCCCATAAGAATGAATCATTATTAAATAAAAAAATTCCACGTTATAAGATTGGACAAATTCATTTTTGCCCCATATATAGGGAACTGCAACTGAAAAAAATCAGCAACTATTTTAGAATTTTATCGGAATAAACATAATTGGAATATCAAGTACTATAAAGATAACAAGAGCTTAAAAGGATTGAATCATATCGTTAGACCTATTAAACCATTTTTAACAAAGGAGAAAATCTATGGAGCACTTTGGTATCCTGTCTTTAATTCCTCCGCTAATCGCAATTGTGATAGCATTTTTAACAAGACAGGTTATTCCCTCTTTATTCATTGCCCTCTGGTTCGGCGCAACAATTTTAAATGGCTGGAATCCATTGGAAGGTTACGGCGACCTTTTAACCAAATATATTGTCGGCTCTCTGGCAGACTCCTGGAAAGCAGGCATCCTGATTTTCAGCCTTACACTGGGCGGGATGGTGGGTATTACGTCAAAAAGCGGTGGTGCCAAGGCCATTGCAGAGTGGCTTGCGAAGAAAGCAACGAATCCCCGCGGCGGACAGATTGCAACCTGGGCAATGGGCCTGATTATCTTCTTTGACGATTATTCAAATACCCTTCTGGTTGGCAATACCATGAGACCCTTGACAGATAAGCTGAAGATTTCCAGGGAAAAGCTTTCTTATATCTGTGATTCTACTGCCGCACCAATAGCCAGTATGGCATTTATATCGACCTGGGTCGCATATGAAATGGGGTTGATTAAAGATGCGTTTGGATCCATTGGTGTCGATGTCAATATATACGAAGTCTTGCTCATATCCATCCCTTATCGGTTTTACAGCATAACGACCTTGTTTTTTGTTCTGGCTGTTGCCTGGCTGGGCAGGGATTTTGGTCCGATGCTAAAAGCTGAAAACCGCGCAAGACTAACGGGCAAACTCTTAAGAGATGGTGCAACCCCCCTTGCTTCAGGTGAACTGACTGAGATGAAATTGAAACCGGATATGCAGCTTCGGGCAATAAATGCAATCATCCCCGTAATAACTGTGGTTGCCGGTGTAATAGCAGGGCTTTATATTACTGGAAAGGGCGCCATTTTGGGAGGCAGCGACCTTGACCTCATAGCCAGTATAAAGGCAGCCCCTTTTTCTTTCGTTTCCATGCGGGATATTATCGGTAATGCAGATGCATCTGTTGCCATGACTTGGGCGGCGTTTACGGGTTCCATCGTTGCCATTGTCATGGTGGTTTTCCAGCGAATCTTATCATTGCAAGAGGCACTGGAAGCCTGGATGGATGGAGCAAAGTCCTTATTTATGGCAGCTGTAGTTCTTCTCTTAGCCTGGGGCATCGGCAGTTGCTGTGAGCATCTCGGGACAGCCAACTATCTTGTCGGCTGCCTTAAAGGCAATATCCCAATATGGAGTGTGCCCTTTGCTGTTTTTGCATTGTGCTGCACTATCGCCTTTACAACCGGAACCTCATGGGGGACAACTGCCATCATGATGCCCATTGCAGTGCCTTTGGTATTTAAAATGGGCGCCGATCCGGCAGGGGTCTTAATGTATGCTACCATTGGTTCGGTTTTTACCGGTGCTGTCTTTGGGGACCATTGCTCGCCCATTTCAGACACAACGGTTATGAGTTCAATGGCCTGTGCATCCGATCACATTGACCATGTAAAAACCCAAATACCCTATGCCATCAGCTCAGCTATGATTGCAACCGTATGCGGTTATATGTTCCTAAGTATTGGAATCCCTGTATACTTATGCCTGATTGCCTGCATAGTAACTACTTTTCTGTTAATCAGGATAGTTGGCAAGCGGCCAGGTAACACTTGGGAAGACTGACCTCAACGCTGATTTTAGTCCGCTATGGTCACCGCTTGTAATCATTTTAATCCCATGAAGGCCTCTCTTTTTCAGGTCCAACAAAAAAGTGCACAAGTGAATCTCAGCTTCACTCAATGAAACGCTTGTACCAAGAACAATTCTTTTGCCATCTTCCATTACGCCGGTGGCAAGCAAAACCGCACAGGAGAGAACCATACCGTCCTGGTGAACCTTTTCATACCTTGCATCTAACTGGAGGAATTGAATCCTGCCTGTCGGCCGGCTACACCATTTTTCAAGTTCTTCATCCAAAAGTTTTGAGGCATTGCTGACCTGGGTACTACTGATTTCTAACCCGCATAATTTTTTAATTCCAGGCAGTGCTGTGGCCGAAAGCATTTGAATAGACAACGGCGAATGGCCGCCATATCAACCCAAGGCATTGAAGCTTGGTGGGGTTACGAACAAAAATGACTCTTGATATCTTTATTAAATTACTCCGGGGCCGTTAATTTAAGGGCGCAGGGATGTTTTTATTTCAGTACAGGCCCAGGCTCAAAATAGCATTTTAGCTAAAAAGTAGCGGATTGACTATTTTTTAGCCTGTTTTTGTATTGGAGGAGTAAACATCTTAACTTACTGTATTGACAACATAATAGTTTCGTTTTTTTCGTCTGGCACATTTTCTGCTTTTTATAAATTACAACAACGATTTTATTGCAAGACAAACTAAAATTTGAATCATTACTTTGTTTAAGGAGCCTAAAAATGTTGAATACAGGAAGCATAACCCTGGAAAAAAGATTTGCCGACGGTTTTAAATGGGTCGGACAGGCGTCGACGGGAACGCCGGATCGCGTACCCACATACGCACAGCTTTGCGAGCTGTTAACCATAGAACTTGATGAGCCTGCGGATAAAATTTTTCATACGCCGGAACTGCTGGTGGAAGGTAC
>PIVS01000082.1 GCA_003353855.1 Desulfobacteraceae bacterium | reverse complement strand
CCTGGCGGATGCGCGCCCGGGATGAATGGATCGGATGGACGGAAGAAAGGCGTAAAACAGCTTTACAGCAGGTGGTGAACAATAGCCGTTTTCTGGTGCTGGCACCCATCAAAAATTTAATGAAGCTAAGTGGACTGGAACTGATGCGCATTCTGCTTCAGGAGTACCTCGACAAACTCAGCCCCAGCCTTTGCGAACAAACAGTCCATGGTTCCGACGGAATTGATCGACCCAATGCAAGATCCCATGATCGGAAAATAGAACCCGTGTTTGGCACTGTATCTTCAAACTGTATCGGGTATGGGAACAAGGGAGTGGAAAGTCTGCATCCATTGGATGCTGAGCTCAATTTTTCCCCTGAGCGTTATTCTCTTGAACTTCGCCGTCGTGTAGCAGAAAATGCCGCAAAGAGTTCTTTTGACGAGACCTTGGAGACCATCGACAAAGCCACCGGCGGCCATGTTCCCAAACGCCAGGTAGAAGAGCTGACACAGCGGGCAGTCCGGGCATTGATAGCGACCACTGCCGTGCTCTTTTTCTCTGCCTCGGGCCTGCTTTTCTCTTTTTTTTTTCATGTGTTCTGGTGTATAAGCAGACAAAAGAAAATTAATAATTATAGGGAATCTGATCCATGTTCAGCGCTTTAAATGACTATATGACGGCAAAAAACCAATATGAGTTTGACCATGCCTGGGAAATCCACCAATGCCTGCCCGGGTCTGGCAGGATTGGTGGATTTCCGGGGCTGGCCCGACTGGTGGGAAGGTCTTGAGCGCATCGAACAGCTTGGTCCAGGTGGTTCACTTGACAAGGGCAGCCGGATCAGGTCTTCCTGGAGAGGGATGCTTCCCCATTGCCCATTCCGTGTTCCGGGAAAACCATGATCATATTATGCATCAGGCCGCCAGGGGATTGGCCCTGGTGGTTAGCAATAACGGGGTGAACCATGGATGATTACAAAAATTCGGAATTTTCATTTGACGATAATCCTGATATGGCCAAGGCGGATGCCTTTGTCCGCCATACCGGCTCCAACCTGTTTTTAACCGGAAAGGCCGGAACCGGGAAAACCACTTTTTTACAGGGGCTGAAGTCGGATTTCCACAAACAGATCATGGTAACGGCCCCCACGGGTGTGGCCGCCATCAATGCGGGCGGGGTTACCCTTCACTCCTTTTTTCAGCTGCCCTTCGGCCCCTATATTCCGGGGCAGACAAGTCAGGGCAGGGACGTTAAGCGGTTTTTCCGATTTTCAAAGGAAAAGAAGCGGATCATCAAAGGGCTTGATCTTCTGGTTATTGATGAGATCTCCATGGTCAGGGCCGATCTTCTTGACTCGGTGGATGCCGTGCTCAGGCGCCTGCGCCGTGATGAAAGGCCTTTTGGCGGTGTGCAGTTGCTTTTAATCGGAGACCTCTTCCAATTGCCGCCCGTGGCCAAGCCGGATGAATGGCAACTGCTCCGGAATTACTATTCATCCATTTACTTTTTTTCAAGCCATGCCCTGGGTGGAACCGATCTGCTCACCATTGAATTGAAAAAAATATACCGCCAGTCCGATGAAGATTTTATCAGGCTTCTTAACAGTGTCAGAGAGAACAAGCTGGACCATGAGGCCATGGCCGTGCTCAATCAATGTGCGGATAAACCCCTGCCTGAAAAAGGCTATATCACCCTGACCACCCATAACAAAAAGGCCGACGCCCTCAACAGGGAACGCCTTGCTAGGCTTGAGGCAAATGTCCATGAACTTAGGGCCGAGGTTTCCGGCGAATTTCCCGATCATTCCTTTCCGACCCCGGACCGTCTGGTCTTGAAAAAAGGGGCACAGGTCATGTTTCTGAGAAATGATGCCTCCGCTGATAAGCAATACTATAACGGAAAAATCGGTAAGGTCAGCCACGTGTCAAAGGACCGGGTATTTGTCAGTGATTCGGAAAACCAGGGGCAGACCATAGAAGTTGCACCGGTGGAGTGGGAAAATGTCTCCTATAAGGTGAACGAGGAAGATCAGACCATCCAGCAGGAGGTCATCGGACGTTTTTCTCAGATCCCGTTGAAGCTGGCCTGGGCGGTCACCATCCATAAAAGCCAGGGCCTGACATTCGACCGCGCTATTGTGGATGCCCAGTCTGCCTTTGCCCACGGCCAGACCTATGTGGCGCTGAGCCGGTGCCGGACACTGGAGGGGCTGGTCTTGTCCTCACCTGTTCCGGGGCAGGGCATTGAGGTGGATCAGTCCATTTCAGACTTTATGGCAGCGGCACAGGATACCGGGGATCTTGCAACCCGGTTTGAAAATGCCCAAATGGCATATCAGCAGGAGCTGCTGAATCAATGTTTTGATTTCCAGGCAATGCGGGGTATGTTTTATTATTTTATCCGCCTTGTGGAAAACAATGTGAACACGGTCCGGGTAGCCGGCCTTTCAGATCCCTTTGCGATGAAAACAGGGGTAAGGGAACAAATATTTGAAGTAGGTGAAAAATTTTTAAGTCAGCTCAGGGGACTGATGGCAGATGAAAGCCTGCCGGACAGCCATCCCCGGATCAGGGAACGGACCCGGAAAGCAGCTGGCTGGTTCAGTGAAAAATTTGCTGCTGTATTTGGGAACCTTTTGGAAAAAGGCCAGATAGAAACCGATAATAAAGCCCTTAAAAAGCAGATGACCAACGGTCTTACCACCCTTTGCCTTGAGATTCGAATAAAAATGGCTGGCATTCAATCTTGTACCGATGGGTTTTCCTCGGTCGCCTACCTTCGGGCGGTGTCCGGCGCAGGCATGATCGCCATGCCCAAGGCAGGCGGGAGGAAAGCCAAAACTCCGGATTACACGGAATTTGATATTGCCCACCCCGAACTCTTCAAAGCGGTTAAGGACTGGAGAACCGGGATTGCCAAGGCCGAGGGGATCCCCCATTTTCATGTGCTCCATCAAAAAGTTCTGGTTCAGATTGCGGTTTGTCTACCTGATTCGGAGGCCGCCCTGTCAAAACTCAAGGGTGTGGGGCCAAAAATCCTTGAAAAATATGGGGAGCAATTGATCGATCTGGTAAAGGACTACCGGGAAAGCCAAGGAATTGAAACCGTTGAGCTGCCTGCCGCCAAACCGGAGGAGAAAACAGCGGAAACCAAAGCGAAAACCAAAGTGAAAATGAGTTCCGGCCCCAATACAAAGGACATCAGTCTGGCCTTCTTTGAAAAGGGCATGGGTATTGAGGCGATTGCAGAAGAGCGGGGCCTTGCCGTCACCACTATCCAGGGGCATCTCTGTAATTTTATTGAAACAGGAGTGCTTTCGGTGGAAAAATTAGTTGCTCCGGACAAACAGGCAACCATTGAAAAGGCCATTGCGCCGGGGCTCTACCTGCGCGAGTTAAAGGAAATTCTGGCGGATGACATTACATACGGAGAAATCAAGGCGGTTTTGGCCCATCAGAAGTTTAAAACTGCCGAATAGATTTGGTTTAACGTCAGTGGGGGAAGCCGTTCAATCCTGATTCTCTCAAACGGGTTTAATCAAATTTATTTCTTTTTGGAAGCCACTTTTTCCAATACCCCGCCCTTGAAGTAGAGGAAATAATAATTCCCCTTGTGAGGGCCGTAGGTCCAGTACTCTTCTATTTTTCCTGATTTCCCACCTGAGCCGACCGTTTCTTTGAATTTGGGCTCGCCACAGGCGAGGATCACCTCGAGGGTGCTTACCCCGGGTTTGATAAAGGTATTGCCACATTTCAGGGCCATGGCGGTCCCGGAAAAGATAAAAAAGAAGATAAACATGCCAAGTAGTATTTTAAATTTCATTTTCGCCTCCCGTTGTCTCTATTCAAACATGGAAAAAATATAGAATACCATGGCGTTTTCCTTCCGGTGTGAGCAAGGGGAAATCGCATTTTGGGCTATCAACCTCGGACTGAATTCAAATTATACTGTGTGTGGAAAATTTTCAGAGCTTTTTTGCGAGAACATCAAGGCTGGTTGCATTTGTAATAATTTCAATAACCGGCAGAACCTTGTGCTGTGGGGAGGTTAAAACCCATGTGCGGTGAAAAATAGGTGTGCCGTCATCTATTTCCAAATGTTTCGCCATTTCCGTATTACAAATCCACGGCCGAATGGTTTCATCTATTTTAACCTGCCGAGTCTCTATCTGAACAAGGAGATTTTGCAACATATCTTCAGCCTCAAAAAAATTCTTGCCGAAGTTTTCTATAATTGGGTAAGGCAGATAGCTGTCAACAAATCTTATAAAGTGGGAAGGGCTTTTATTATAGTTTGTTTTTCTATGGCCAGCAGATCAACATTTTCCCGGACCATGATCCCTGTACCTCTTTTCTTAATGATCAGTCGGTTCTTCTCAAGCAGGGCAAGGGCCTTTCGAATGGTTGCATGGGAAACTTGAAAAATCCTGTTTAGCTCATCTATGGTGGGGATACGGGTTCCCGGTTCGATTTCCCCAAGTAAAATATTGTTGCGGATCATGAGATAAAATTGAAAATAGAGGGGAATATTTCCTTCCCTGAAGGTTTCCTTGAGTCTTTCAAAGCGGGTTGCGGGATTCATGCTGCGGAATATTATTTCTTCTAATAAAGAAAAGCAATCAAAAGCTTCCTGTGCTTTTTCTAAGTCCGCTAAATCGTCCGCCATATCCCCTTGAATTAAAAGATAAGATAATAAAGAAATTGACAAATTAATCATTTATTAATACGGTGTGGCGTCAGAACATCATAAGCTTGAATTTATTGATGATTATGGTAATGTATTCTTAATTTTTTAACCCAAACCTAGGAGAGTATGATGAAAAGAAGTTTTGGCATGTTACTAATTGTTTGTTTTTTATTATTCCCCGTTATTGTGGCAGCAGATGAAAATGAGCCGCCGACAAATTCATTTTTAGCAGACTCACCATGGGCCATGAGCCACAGGAATCCATATTGTCAGGCATCTTCACCCTATCCCGGGCCGGAAGCCCCGGTAAATAGGATTAATTCAGATTCAGATTATCTTTTGGGACAGCCGGGAATGATAACTATTGCAATTTCAGGCACCTATCCCGACGGCAATAGAGCGCTTTGGACAAGTGCCCCAACAAAGGTGCTTAAAATAGATCCCAATGGCAATACTTGGGATTATGTTGATAAATACGACAAAGAGACAATCACACTTGATTCTCTGGCCACCCTAAGCACTGAAGATGGACTTACAGGTGCTTACACGCTTCTCGATGCCGACAATATCTTTTATGTACCCCAATACACGAAACTTTCCGCCTATGGTGATAGCGTTGAAGGGGATGTTTATTCATCCATCGAGCTTAAACGTGAGTATGAAATTCCCAGTGGATATCTAAGCGATCCATCGGAAAAAATTGTCGGCCTCACCATGACCTATGACGGCTTCATTGTATTTGTAACCGACCGCGGGCTTCTTTGTGCCATAAGTCGGGATTTTGAGGATGCCCACTACTTTTCTTTTGAGGTTGGGGAAGAAATTTCAAACTCCATTGCCTGTGACGAAGATGGCGGTATCTATGTTGTCACAAGCAAAAAAATATACAGGGTACAGTGGAGCGGCAGTTCACTTTCCACTGATGAAGTCGACGGCGGATGGTCAGCAGACTATGAAACAGGTGAAGCGGCTTCAGGCCTTCGTCTGGGTGATGGATCCGGTTCAACGCCTACTCTCATGGGAACTGGCGACCAGGATAAATTCGTTGTCATTACAGATGGACTCGACCTGATGAATATCGTTCTCCTTTGGCGGAATCAGATCCCTTCAGACTGGGAACAAATTTCCGGTACAAAAGACAGACGGATCGCAGCACAGGTTCCGGTCACTTTTGGTGATCCCGATGCTGTGGACTCGCTGTCAGAGCAATCTGTATGCGTTCGCGGATATGGCGCTTTTGTTGTAAATAACCAACTTAAAACATCCTTTTCAAATGGCTTCATGAATTTGTTTGCCTCGGGGATATCCTTTAATGCGCCCTATGGAGCTGAAAAATTTGAATGGGATCCTGCCTCAAGAACCTTAGGTTCAGTCTGGGTAAACACAAAGGTCAGTTGGCCCAACGGAATACCGGCCATGAGTGCTGATACAAATTTGATTTATGATGTGGGGCAGGAGCTATTCGGCGGATGGACGTTTGAAGCTCTGGACTGGGACACAGGTGAAAAGGTGTTTAGTTTTAGATACGGTACTGGCGTTCTCTTTAACAGCGCCTATGCCGGAGTGGTTATTGACAAGGACGCGTCTTTGTATATCGGGGCATTTGGCGGCCCGTCGAGATTGCAAAAGCGATGAATAAAGTTCACTAAAAGCAGTTAAAAAAACACCCCCTCTGAAAAGGGGGTGTTTTAGTGTGCTTGTCACTTGAGCATGATTTTTTTCGCAGGCAGGAAAATTTGTGATTATTGGGATACCGACTCCTTTACCGGAATGGCGGTGATCAGAACCATGCCCATACCGACCATCACGAAAAAAAGCATGAGGATGATGGATACTTTAAACAGACGGTCCACTAACAGGTGCTCAGGTTTTGATACAAGCCGGGAAATGCTGTTAAACGCTCATCCAGAGAGTCTGATGATGTGAGATGGTTTATGTATCGAACGGTGGTCGTTAAGTCAATCGATAGTTTGGAGTAGCTTTTTTATAGACCATGGGCGTCAGGCCATACCGGGCTTTAAAGGCGCGGGTGAGGTGGCTCTGGTCCGAGAACCCGGAGGCTGCCGCCGTATCGGTAATGGGGCTGCCTTTTTCCAGAAGACTCCGGGCATGCTCCAGCCGCAATTGGAGCAAAAAGGCATGGGGTGATAATCCCTTGTGGGTCCGGAAAAGCCGGATAAGATGGAATTGGGTACATCCTAGTATACCGGCCAGGTCTTTGAGCCGGATTTCCTGGGCCAGATTGGCATGAAAATAGTCAATGGCCCGGTTTACCCGTGAATTCCGGGTGGTGTGAAAAGATGGGTGTTTCCTGCCTGACTGGTCTTTCAGCCTGGCTGAACCATGTCTGGTCAATAATGAAATGAAAATTTCAATCACATTGGAATCCAGGTATGAATTCCGGGATTCCAAAAAGAAATTTCGGTGAAGCAGGGCCAGTTGAGTCCATAGCTCCCTGTCTTTGACAGTTTTTCTTTCAAAGCCATAGGACGGATGACCGCCGTCACTGCACTGTATGGCCAGATCATCAAAAAACTTCGGTTCAACATAAAAGCTGCACAGATGACGCTTATCCCCGGCGCAGGGATGATTGGCATGGACCAGGCCCGGTTCAAAAATGCTGATGGAGCCGGGCTGGAGAATATCTGCCTCACCCTTGAGACTGTAATGCTCTCCGCATCCGGTATTCAGCCAGACCACATACCGGTCGTGGATATGGGGCTTGAATGCAAAGGGATCGGTACAGGAGAGAACCTCCATGCCCGGATAATGTTTATAAGCAATGACCATGGAGTTAATTTTGCACCGATATGGTTTGGGGTCAAGTTAAATTGAAAGCCGTGAACTCATAGATCTCATATTCATCATCAGCATCCCTGATATAAAACCGCTCACATCTGCATGTCGGGCATTTCACAACTTTTCCTCCATCATCTGATTTTTACACTTCCCCGGAAATTCGTCCGGTAGTTAAACCTTTTCGGCTAATGCTTTGGCGTAAAGCTGGCAAGTTTACACCCCCCTTCCGGGTGTAACGGGCACTGATCCAGTTTTGCATATTTCCATGCTTCCTGCTGTATATATTGTTCAACAGAAATGTTGGTGGCGAATCGGAGTTGCACGATCTTTACCTTGCGTTAAAATTCAAAATGTGAAATATTTTTCTCATGTGATCACCATGAATAATTGATATTCATTGAGGTGTCATCTTGTTTACTGAAAATTTATAGTAAACATGAAAAAATTATAAAAATAATTGTATACGGCTGCTACATCACGATTAGATTCAAAACGGAAATCTCAATTATTGAAGAATTAGCAACAAAAGCAAAAGATGTAAATCCAATTGGTTTTTGCCACTATCCCACATTTTAATTTTATAAATAGAAATGGAGGAAATAAAATGATTTTAAGAAGCAATTTGTTAAAAATGTTTTTTTTGTCCCTATCATTACTGGCATTATCAAGGATGGCAATGGCATCGGATATTGGAAGCCCTTCCGTCGAGGTCTTCAAAGGGCTTTACCCCGGCAAGGTCTACTCACCATATGCCAAGCGATCATTTCCCAGCCGGGTGTATTGGGGTGAGACACATCTGCACACCGGGCTGTCACTCGATGCCGGGTTGTTCGGTTGCACTCTTGGCCCCGAAGACGCCTATCGCTTAGCGCGCGGCGAAGAAATTAAGACGTCCACAGGACAGCCGATTAAGCTGAGCCGGCCGCTCGACTTTCTGGTGGTCGCAGACCACTCAGATATGATGGGCGTCGCAACTGACATCCAGAGTGGGGCTCCCAATATTATGGCGGTGCCAAAGGGTAAGGAATGGGCTGAAGGTTTTGCAAAGGGCGGCGAGGCTGCAGGCAAGGCCGCATTCGACCTGATCTCCCATTTTTCCCAGATGAAGGTTCCCGAGGAACTCCTTAGCCAGTATTCTCCCGGCTCGAAGATCTACAACGATGTCTGGGAAAGGATCATTGAGGCTGGAGATCACTTCAACGAGCCGGGCCGGTTCACGGCTCTGATCGGCTACGAATGGACGTCGGTACCCAAAGGCTTCAACCTGCATCGCAATGTGATTCTGCGGGACGACGGCAGCCGGGCACGACAGGTAGTTCCGTTGACCACTCTTGCGCCTCTAGGCACCCAGGATCCACTTGACCTCTATCAGTGGCTGGCTGACTACGAGAACAAAACCGGTGGCCAGGCCTTTGCTTTGGCCCATAACGGCAACATGTCCAACGGCTGGATGTTCCCAACGGTGGAAACCTATGCCGGTGGCAAGGTTGACAAAAACTATGTAGAGCAACGCGCCAAGTGGGAACCGCTCTACGAGGTGACCCAGATAAAAGGCGACGGAGAGGCACACCCATACCTGTCACCCACAGATGAATTTGCCGATTACGAAACCTGGGAAGTGGGCAATTTAGACATCACCGAACTTAAGAAACCGGGAATGCTGAAGGGGGAATACGCACGCGAGGCGTTGAAAAGTGGCCTTGCCCTTGAGACGAAGCTTGGCACGAACCCCTACAAGTTCGGCATGGTTGGTGCGACGGACAGTCATACAGGTCTGGCAACAGCTGAGGAAGAGAATTTTTTCGGAAAATCAACCAGCGTCGAGCCTTCCGCAACAAGGGTATCGCATCCCTTTGTCGAAACGAAACTCGGCAGTTATCCAGGGTATTCGTTAGCGGCCTCCGGCTACCAGGCTGTATGGGCCAGGGAGAATACCCGTAAGGCAATTTTCGACGCCATGGAGCGCAAAGAGACGTATGCTACTACCGGTCCGCGTATGGCGGTACGTTTCTTCGGCGGCTGGGAGTATACTGACAATGACCTGCGCAGCCGCACCCCCGCGTTCATCGGCTACGAGAAGGGCGTGCCAATGGGCGGCGATCTGATCAAATCCGCCAAAGGTGAAGCACCGACATTCATGGTCATTGCACTGCGCGATCCGATCGGCGCCAATCTCGACCGCGTCCAGATTATCAAGGGCTGGCTTGACAAAGACGGTAAGACCCACGAGAAGATTTACGATGTAGCGGTCTCAGATGGCCGAACAATCGGAGCAGACGGACGCTGTAAGACCCCAGTCGGCAATACCGTTGACCTGGAAGCGGCGAACTGGACCAACACTATCGGCGCCTCCGAGCTCGCCACGGTCTGGACCGATCCCGATTTCGATCCGAATGTAAAGGCCTTCTACTATACCCGGATCCTTGAAATTCCGACGCCGCGCTGGGTGCTCTATGACAAGGTTCGCCTGGGCGCAGAGATTCCGAAGGAAGCAAAATTGATCCACCAGGAGCGGGCCTACTCCTCGCCAATCTGGTACACACCGGAAGGGTAACGTATAAACGATGAAATCCTTATCGCGTGAACCCCTGATTCACTTTCTGTTCATCGGTGCGGTGCTTTTTCTTCTTTTCGAGTTATTTAACGACCCGGCTGGTCAACAATCCAACCGGGTCGTTGTTACAAATGGGCAGATTGAGTACCTGAAAGCAAGTTATGCCAGATCTCGACAGCGCCCGCCAACCGAACAGGAACTGCAGGGGCTCGTCGAAGGATACGTACGCGAAGAGATCTTCTACCGTGAGGCCTTGGCTCTTGGACTGGACAAAAATGACACAGTTATCCGCCGTCGCCTGAAACAGAAACTGGAGCTTATGAGCGATGATCTCGTTGGGATCATAGTCCCTTCTGATGAAGATCTCCAGCACTTCCTGAAGATCCATCCAGAAAATTTCAGAACCGAACCGCGCATAGCATTCCGCCATGTATATCTTAATGTATATCAACGCGGTAACGCGGTAACGGATGAAGCCGCACGGTTACTCGCGGTATTGTCCGACGATGGAAACAAATCCGATCCCGATACCCTTGGCGACAGCATAATGCTGCCAAAAACGTTCAGCCTTTCCCCTGTTAGTGATATTGCAAAAATGTTTGGCAAACCATTCAGCCTTGAACTGATCAAGAGTAAACCCGGACAATGGACGGGTCCGGTTCAGTCAGGCTACGGTCTGCACCTGATCCTTGTAACCGATCAGATTGCGGGTAGACTGCCGCTGTTGGATGAAATCAGGGAGGCTGTTGAGTGGGAATGGTCTGCCTTTCACAGGAAAGAACTCAAAGAAAACATCTACAACGAGTTCCATGAGAAATACACCGTTGAATTTGAACAACCCGTAAATGGAACAAGGAACATCCAGGCAATATCAGCAGCACAGGCAGCTGAGGAGAAACAGCAATGATATATTTGACAAGGATTCTTGTCTTTTTTTTATTGATTGCAAGTTCCATGGTAGCTGCCCACGCCCATGAGTCCCAACCAGGGACGCTGGAAATCAAACAACTGGCATCGGACCGGTACGATGTGACCTGGAAGGCGCCAATCTATTACGGTTCCCCGCACCCCGCCCGCCTGGAGATGCCTGAAAACTGGAAGAACTTCATCCAGCCAACCCAACGGCGCATGGCAGATTCGATTATTTTTCGCTGGGTGGTTGACCTTGGCACAAAGAGCATTGAGGGTGCCATTATCCGTTTTCCCGGACTTGAATCAACCATAACAGATGTATATGTTAGACTGACCCGGCTTGATTCCACCATGATGACTGCGGTGGTACGGCCAACCAGGCCTTTTGTTGAATTGCGGGGTGAACGATCATGGTATGCCACTGCCGGGGAATATATTGGCCTTGGATTTTACCACATCCTTCTCGGGGCTGACCATCTTCTCTTCGTACTCGGCCTACTGCTCATTGTGCAGAGCAGGGTGATGCTGATCAAGACCATCACTTCTTTTACCGTTGCCCATAGCATTACTCTGGCAATGGCCACTCTCGGTTTTGCCAGTATACCTTTGCCGCCCCTGAATGCAGCCGTGGCCCTCAGCATATTTTTCCTGGGACCGGAGATTGTTCGCTCTTGGCGGGGTGAAAAAAGTCTCACCATCAGCTATCCCTGGATCGTTGCTTTTATGTTCGGTCTGCTTCACGGTTTCGGTTTTGCCAGTGGACTTTCCACAACCGGGATGCCAACGCCTGAACTTCCCTGGGCCCTGCTCAGCTTCAATATCGGTGTGGAGTTGGGGCAACTGGTCTTTGTCTTCATAGCCCTGGCACTGGCGTGGTCGTTTCGGACACTTGCGATTCGATGGCCTCGGTGGGCTCTGGCAATGCCGGGCTATACCGTGGGAAGCCTGGGGGCATACTGGACCATTCAGCGTACTGTTATTCTCATTGGAGGTCTTCTAAAATGAAAAAGGAATTAAGATATTTGGATTCACTTGCCTGTTTAATGGTGCTGGCGGGATATCTTATCTTCACCTCCCCTGCCCATGCCCATGTTCAACAAGGACAGGCTTTAAGTTTTTTGACCGGCCTTGGACATCCCTGGTCCGGGCTTGACCATGCTTTGGCCATGATAGCAGTTGGCCTTTGGGGTGCGCAGCTTGGTAACCCTGCCGTCTGGTTTCTCCCCATAAGCTTTCCCTTGGTCATGTCACTCGGTGCCATGATGGGTTTGATGGGTATTCCCCTGCCTGGCATCGAGATTGGCATCGCAGTTTCGGCGATCGTTCTAGGGGTAATGGTCCTGGGAGAAGTCCGTTTAAATCTTATTATGTCTGTAATCCTTGTCGGCTGTTTCGCTGTTTTTCATGGACATGCCCATGGCACTGAACTACCAGCCGGCCAGAGTGGGTTTCTCTACAGCATGGGATTTGTTATGGCCACAGGATGTTTGCACGGCATTGGTATCTCCATCGGCCTGATCCACCGCTGGCCCTTAGGCAAACTGGTGTTGCGTGGTTCCGGGGCATTAATAGCGGTAATGGGAATTTTTTTTCTGTGGCAAGCGATAACATGAAAAAATCTCAACAAACAACATCACTTCTGTTCTCTGGAATGGCTTTCGCATTGGTTCTGTTTATACCCGATGCTGCTTTAGCCCACCTAGTAACGACTGGTATGGGCCCGGTCTATGACGGTATCGGACACCTGCTGCTGACACCCGAAGACCTGATACCGGTATTTGCGGTTGCCGTATATGCAGGCTTGCGTGGTAAAGCACCGGGCAGGCTGGCGCTGTACTTCTTCCCACTTGCCTGGATGGCAGGAGGCTTTGCCGGTCTTCTGGTAACTAGTGCACCGAACTTTCCAATGCCGGTGCTCTCGTTTCTCATCTTGGGTGCTCTTATTGCGGCTGACTTACACCTTCCCGACAAAATTATTACCTTACTGGTCATAGCTGTCGGCACAATACACGGGTTTTATAACGGCATTGCCATGGAGGGTGGACCAGGAGTTTCGGGACTGTTCGGTATTACGTCTACGCTATTTGTGCTGGTCTCAATCACCGCAGCCTTTATTGTTTCTCTCCAGGCGGCCTGGGCAAGAGTGGTGGTTCGGGTCACAGGCAGTTGGATCTCAGCCGTAGGCTTGCTGATGCTTGGGTGGTTAGCAAAAGGAAATGGTTGAGATGAAGGGGTAACAAAATCAGGTGCTTGAAATATAATCATCCATATTGAACGCTTCGAGATTTCTATCGATCATTTGCACTGTAATTTTTAAGGATAGCAGGTATTCTTTTGAGTATTCTGGGCAGAAAAAGCCTTCTGTTTTTAACTGAAAAATTCATGTCCCAAAAGCGATTATATTGTCTATATACAGTCGCTGAGACTCTTTATTTAAAAGGCGATGACTTGATTTGATAGTACTAAGGGGTGCCCATAATACTGTGGTGGGTATTTATATTCATCGCATTTAATTTTTTCCGCAGACAATCTGCTGTTTGTTGGGGAAAGCGCACCCCAAACGGGAAGGAATTGACGATTGCCATGGCTCTTAAAATGACGGGAAAAGTTGGCTGGCATATGTCTGTAAATATAAGCGGGGATTAGGATGAGAATGCCGACAAAAACTGAAGTTAGAAAACTTTAAAAAATGGTGCCGCTATTCTTGTGATTATATACCAAGATTTGGAAGTGATTTATATAGTTCTCGAACCTTTTTTTCTCCATACTTTCTTTCAAGCCTTCTAACGATGAAGTGACCTCTTGCCATATCTTGGAAATGATCGATAAATAGTGTATTTATGATCGCTCCTCCTGCAGCTCCGATCATGGGTAAGGCCTGGGCAGCCGTTTTTTGAGTAACTTGAATGCCAAAACGCTCTGCGACCTTTGCAATAAACTTTACCAATAATGGTGCCGCTTCTTCAGTAAGTTCTTTTGTCGCTATAAATTCTGCAGCCTCTGAAATTGATTTTGCAAGGGCAGATCTGATCGCAAAATAACCTGTTTCCGCGCCATCATCTGAAATGCGAATTTTTTCCCCTCCGAGAGTGGAGTCGGGGAGTCGAGTGAGTACGCTTGAAAAGCTCACTCGCCTCCCCGACATCCATCTCTCTGTAAGGTACCGGAAGACGCTTTTTGTTAATAGAAGTATGAAATAGATTCCAAAAGCTGAAATATGTACCCGAT
>PIVS01000550.1 GCA_003353855.1 Desulfobacteraceae bacterium | reverse complement strand
TCAACAATCCAGTTGTGGCCATGGATTCTGGAGCAGTTTCCATCATATCCCTTTAAGGCGTGGGCTGCTGCAAAATGGTCTTTTACATAAATTTCATACACACCCGGCATAGCGTCTCCCATGGTTATCTAAGGTTTTTTTTATTTATATAATCTTATTGTAAGCTTGGTTCTGAATCAAAAAAGTCAACTGAATATTTTTTTTCAGGTCCGGGCTTGGAACATTAAGATCCGGTAAAGTAAAAGAGCCAGACAAAAAAAAAGCCCCTCAAATAGTTTGAGGGGCATTGTATAATCTTGGTAGCGACGCAGAGATTTGAACTCCGGACCCTGCGGATATGAGCCGCATGCTCTAACCAACTGAGCTACGTCGCCAAAAACCCAACCCATATATCATGGCTTTGATCAGCTTGTCAATTATTATTTTAACCTGGGATAAAATAATTGCCCCGGACCGCTAAAATTCCACCACCTCAACCGTAAAGTTTTCCAAATTATCAGGCAGGCTTGAAAAGACAAGCATGAAGGGCACTGACCCTCCCGGTTTTACATTAACATTGGAGTTATGTGAACCTTCCTTGATGATCAATTGCTTGCTGATGTCCGAGATATTACCGGTTTTCAGCATCTCCTCCGAGATAATATTGCCGCAGTATATGGTCAGGGTTTTAGCTTTGACTTTACCCTTTGTGATCAATGTCCCCTTGACCTGAATATGGCTGTAAGGTATGGCTGCCGGATTTTTAATCTGCCCTGTAATAATGAATAATTCCCCGGCAGTATCATTAGCAATAAATCTGCCGTTGACACTCCCCTCGTTGGGAACCGGCTTGGGAGCAGGCTTTTTAGTAACTTCCTTTTTAAATATACGTTCCATGAAAGGTATTTTGACATCTGACAGATAGGGGATTTTATATCCCAGGGTCATGCTGGCAATATAGGCTCCTGCCACAAGAATAAAGAGCAGTAGCAGCAGCATGACAGGGCCGCCCATGGCAGATTTCTTTTTCCGTTTTCTCCGGGGACCAGGGTCCAGTTCCGGGTGATCAAGGACAGGTTCTTCAAGTACCTCTTCTTCTGTGTCCGGTTCAACCAGGCTGCTTTTCATGGGAAGTTCTTCAGTCCCATCAACCGCCTCAGGGTCCTGAAAGCTTTCTTCAGGTTCGGTGTCCTGATCCAGAACCTGGTCGTAGGAAGAAAATTCATCCCCGGGCAGGGCATCGGCTATGTCTTCTTCAAATTGGGTCTTGCTGTCGGGAAGTTCCGCCGGCTCGTCTTCAAAGGCAAAACTATCCAACTCTTGCTCAGGGGATTCAAGGGGGTCTTCAGCAAAATCCAAATCCAACTCCGCATCGGTTTCTTCTGTGGAGATTTCCTGGTCCTCTGTTTCCATGGTAAGCTCGGGAAATGTCATGTTCTGGTCAGCTGAGGGGTCTACTTTCAATGCCAGGGCCAGGTCTTGTTCGGGGCCTGTTTCTTCAAATACCAGGTCTGCATCCGGGTCATCGTCAAAGGAAAGGTCTGCCTCGAAATCATCTTCTGTTATTTCCAATGTGTCTGATTCAAGGGTAGGGGAACCCTGGTCAAGGTTTTCAGATTCATAGCTTTCAAAATCAGTTGATTCAACTGATTTCTCCGGGGTTTCTATCTCCAGGTCATCACTAAATTCAATATCTGCCTCGTCAAAGGTCAGCTCCGCCTCGTCAAAATCAAGGGTGCCTTCGGCTTCAAGGGCATCTGTTTCCGGATCAAAGTTGATTTCAATGTCAGTTGCGTCGGGATCAGATACTTCCATCTCAAAATCAAGGCCGTCCATCTCAAAGCTGGTTTCTTCAAAATCGGTCTCTTCAAAATCCGATCTGCTGTCATCTGATTCAAATTCATCTGTTTCAAGGTTTTCCAGGGCGGTATCTTCGGAAAAATCAAACTTTATTTCTTCTTCAGGTTCAGAGACTATGGGAGCCGGAACCTCGGGAAAGGCTGTGAAAATGTGCTTACACAAACTGCAACGGACTTTTGAACCCCCAGTCTTTAAGATGGATTCGTCTAGGTTAAAGCGTGTTGAACACTCTTCGCAGGTAATAATCATTGCGCTTCCCCCCTATTCTTACAATTTCAGATCATAGATTGCAGGCAGATTCCTGTATTTTTCATTGTAATCAAGTCCATAGCCGACAATGAAGCCTTTTTCAAGTGAAAAACAGGAGTAGTTAACATCAATTTTAACTTCCCTGCGTTCGTGTTTGTCAATCAGGGAACAGATTTTGATTGACCTGGGATTCAGGAATTGGATAAATTCTTTAATTTTCAGCAGGGTATTTCCCGTGTCAACAATATCTTCCACCAGCAGAATATCCCTGTTTTCCAGTTCAAGGTCCGGCTGTTTGGTAAAGACGATCTGTCCGCTGGACGAGGTCCCTTCATAGGATGAGGCACCGATCAGGTCGATCTCATGATCAATGGATATTTTTCGGCAAAGATCTGCCAGAAATATAAAGGACCCTTTTAATACACCTATCAACACAAGGTCCAGATCTTTATAATCCTTGGCAATTTCTTCTCCGGTTTTCTGGACTCGGGCTTTGATCTCTTCTTCGGAAATCAGAGGGATAAATTCTGGCATCAGATTTATAATCCTGTTTTTTCAAGTTCTTTAATAAGGTCTTCCTGTTTGCTGTCCAGTTTTTTTGGCATCACTATATTAATCACAACAAAGAGATCTCCGCAACCATTTCCTTTCATATGGGGGACCCCATGGTTGGGAAGCCTCATTTTTGATTTATGATTTGTTCCCGGCGGCAGGGTCAGGCTGATCCTCTTCCCCGAGGGGGTGGTTACCTCTATCTTGTCCCCGAGAAGGGCCTGGGACAGCCTAATCTCCCGGGTAAGGGAGATATCGTTGCCTTCAATTGTAAGCCCCTCCTGTGTGATGGGATTGGATTTAATATAGAGATTGCCTGTGGGCCCCCCGTTGGGGCTTGTTTCTCCTTTTCCGGTCAGGCGGATTTTCTTTCCCTGGGTCAGCCCTTTTGGGATTTTAACCTCAATGGCTTTGGCTGTTCCTCCCTGGCTGATTGTAATGGTTTTTTTACTGCCGTTTATGAGTTCATCAATGGTTAGCGGAAGCTCATATTCAAGATCCTTGCCCCGAACCGGGGCTTGGCTGCTGCCTCAGCCTCCGCCTCCTTGGGAGAAGGTGTTCCCCCCCATGCCGGAGAATCCTCCCCTGGAACTGCCCTGGCCAAAGGTCGATTTGAAACCGCCTCCCCGTCCCCCGCCAAAGCCGAATTCTTTTAAGATATCCCCCATATCAAAATTTCTGAAAATATCTTCCTGGGAAAACCGCTGCTGGAA
>PIVS01000549.1 GCA_003353855.1 Desulfobacteraceae bacterium | reverse complement strand
GCAGTGTATCTTTTTTGGTCGAAAACAGTAGATGGTGTGCTTACGGGTGTTTCTACTTCTACGGCTGTTGTGGAAGTAGTTCCTGCATAACAGTTTAATCCTGCCCTCTTAGCTCCTTTTACGGGGTTTTGGGGGTACGCCCTGCGGGGCTTGAAACCTATTAGTTTAATTCAACAGAAAAATCGCACGGGGGTGCTAAAATGTCAGAACAAAATCAAAAATTTCCTTGTGGTGGGGGCTATCTCCATCTTAAAAAAGTAACAAAAAGCCACACCTATCACCGTTTCGTTCCATTCCGTTGTAAATCTTGGGATTGTCCAGAATGCAGGCTCCTAAAAGTAAAAACTATTCAATCTGCAATTTATCGGTTGTTCAAAAATAAAAAATTAACTTTTCTCACTATCACCGATTTACACAAAACGAGTGCGCAGGAAGCTTGGGCTACCTTCGGGAAGCGGTGGAACCGCTTACGGGGGATGCTGGTTCGTGAATACGGTAAAATGTCTTATTTGCGAATCTTAGAGCCTCACAAAGGCGAACCGTTTCCACATTCTCATATATTGGTCGATAAGGCTGTAACAAATGAAAAACTCAAAGAGTTTTGCTTGCGGGCGGGCTTTGGTTGGTCTTGCGACGCAAAACCAATGACCACTAAAAGTGCGTCAACCTACGTCACGAAATATATGACGAAAGACTGGCCTAAGAACGGTGCAAATGAACTTAGAAAGCTCACCAACTGTCGTATTGTACAAGCGTCTCGTGACCTTGGTGCAATATTCAAAAAGGTGTCTGATTGGGAAATGGTCGGCGTGGAAGCAAAAAGGTCAAAAGTCGTCGAAGATGCTAAAAATCTAGCTTATAAGCTTCAAAGAAAAACTGGAATGCGTGCGGGAATCGAATACGGTGATTATGGTGTTCAAATGGCTTACGAAACCAAGTATTACCGTTCTGATGCTGAAACTTTTGCTGATCCATATTATATGGCGTTCCACGATCGAAAACGCCACGAAAGGTTACTTACTGAAATAGCTAGTGTCGTGGATACACGTTTTGCTCTTTCAGTTGTTACTGGTGGTAATCCACAGGATCCCACGGAGGAAGCTTTTGAAGATTTACCGCTCAATACAAGTTTTTTGGATGAAATTGAGAGCAAGTATTGAACAGTCGACCGTGGTGTAGTTCTACCCGTCTAGCTTTTTATAAATGGCTTAAATAGGCGGTTTTTGAGTGGAGCAGAGTATAAAATATTTAAAACGCCTCCTTTTTACCCTGTTTCCCTAGCTGTTTTGAATGCAGAGAAAACAGGAATTCGGGTGGTCGGCTATTCTTGTTTTCAAGATGTTTTTAGAGCCTTGCTCATCACTAAACGTAAAAATCGTATAGAAACAAAAAAAAAAGCTCACAACCAATTTAACAGCGTGCAGACGGCAGTCACAAAAGGAACTTTATGTAAACTAGGCTTCGCTTTGATTCTAGTGTTACATAAAGTGGCATTTTGTGCACTGCCTTGCACGCTTGTTAAATTGGTGTTCGCTTTTTTTTGCACTTTCTTCTGGTCTTTTTTTTCGGGCTCCTAGCCCGCTGAATAAAGTCGTGTACTCCTAGTTCTTTAAAATTGGTTGCAATTTCGGCGGAAGAAACGGAGCGATCTCCTCTATCATTTTCTACCGCCGTGGTTTAAAAACATAAACTTTCTCATAATAAATGGGCTTTTGGCTTGCATTTTCAAAATACACCAATTATGTTTATGTCAGTAAGGTATCCCCCGTGCTTTAAATAAGCGCTCTGCAAGCCTCAAAAACTTGCATTGCGCTTTTTTTGTACCTTGGGTGTCACTTCTAAATTAAAAGCCACCTTGGGGGTGCAAAATGCTTAATCAAAACCGTCTTATTTTTAGTAAAAATCGTGTGTTTGTTCCAATGAACGAACAGCAAAAAAGACAAAAAATATACAATCACGAAATGGTGCTTTTAGCACTGCGTGTAGAGTACGAACAAAATAAAAAGGACTGCTAATTGTGTCCTGTTCTTCAATACTTTGTGAGTGTTTGGGATGTGTCGAAAAGCGTACAGCTATTGCTTTGGAAACGGCGGAAAATATCCCTGCTCTCTCCAAGTTGGTTAAAAAGCAAAAAAGCATCAATAATAGCGTTAATGTCTTCGGTCCAACCTCGGTATTGCAGGGGCGTTTTAATACGAAGATTTATTACCGTAGTGTCCCACACTTCTCGAAGCTCTCAGAGGTGGCAGGTATTACCCAAACGGCGGTTGATCTGTTACCGCCGTATGTTGTCGCAGTATTACAGGTGGCTTCAACTTACGCAATGCGAATACAGGAGTTATTAACTGCGAGAGTAGAAAACATCTTAACAGGCAATCGTGTTTGGATTCAAGGGAGTAAAGGGTCAAATGGGTATATTATATTTTTACCGTTCTTGGAAGAACAATTGGAAAGTGGCTTATGTGGTACAGGCGATGGTTATATCTATAATATTAGTTATTCGCAAATTTATCGTAAATTAAAGGCGGTCGGCTATGGTACGCAAAAGGCAAGTGGCAAAAATTATCGGGTTACTCATTTACATCGGCACCAAACTGCTAGACAAGTGGCTTCAATCCAAGGTGTAGAAAAGGCGGGGGAGTCTCTTCATCACAAAAGTAAAAAAGCAGTCCTATATTATCTAACTTAAAAAGGAGTTTGTTATGGGAATTATTGAAAACGGTATACTAGGTACCGTTAAAAACAAAGTTGGCGGTGTTGTTGGTTCAAATTGGAAGGGTCGCAACACTCTTCGTGCATATTCAAAACCTGCTAATCCACGCACGGCAAAGCAAATACTACAGCGTGACAAGATGGGACGTGCTAACATCTTTTCAAAGCGTTTGGTGGGTCCGATTTTTAATGTGTTCTGGGATCCTTTCTTAAAATCAATTAGTGGTTTTAATGCGTTTATGTCGGTAAACCTTTCAAAGTTTACGGAAACAATTGCATACGCAACACTTGTAATCGTTGAAGGTAAGCTTCAGCAACTATTTATTTCTAGTTTGGCTACAGACATCAGTAATAATCAGCTTACAGTTAACTGGGATCCTTCATCAATCTCCGACTCTGAATGGATGGAAAAGGCTAGTATTGTTGTTTATAACGTTACGGATGATCGTTTTGAAATATTCACGGATGTAGCTTCATTGGGTAATACTCAGGCAATCCTTGATCTTTTTAGTTTAAACCTTGCTGACGATATCGCAGTGTATCTTTTTTGGTCGAAAACAGTAGATGGTGTGCTTACGGGTGTTTCTACTTCTACGGCTGTTGTGGAAGTAGTTCCTGCATAACAGTTTAATCCTGCCCTCTTAGCTCCTTT
>PIVS01000548.1 GCA_003353855.1 Desulfobacteraceae bacterium | reverse complement strand
TTGTAATCATTTTAATCCCATGAAGGCCTCTCTTTTTCAGGTCCAACAGAAAAGTGCGCCAGTGAATCTCAGCTTCACTCAATGAAACGCTTGTACCAAGAACAATTCTTTTGCCATCTACCATTACGCCGGTGGCAACCAAAACCGCACAGGAGAGAATCATACCGTCCTGGCAAACCTTTTCATACCTTGCATCTAACTGAAGGAATTAAATCCTGCCTCCCTTTTGTTTATGGCTCTGAATTGTATTTCTTATACAATTTAATCCACGCTTGCAAAAAAGGCAGGTTATTTTCACTTTACGTGTCAACCATAATATCTATTAGTTTTAGTATACAAAAATATGTACTTGCCACGATATCAGAGGGCTGATAGTATCCACGGACTGAAATGCACCGGGCAAAATTGAATGAAAATAAAAGGGCATCAGGTTCAATCTTTAAAAGGAATTAAAATGGATACAAATGCAATCAAGGACTTTGTAGAAAAAACATGGGACGAATCAGTAATACCACAACTTATGGAATATATTCGTATTCCGGCACTTTCTCCTGGATTTGATAAAAATTGGGAAGAGGCAGGACTTCTTTTAAAGGCAGCTAAGCTCATTGAAAAATGGTGCCACAGTATGGAGCTTAGAAATTGTCATATTCGGACCATATCACCTGAAAATCGGACTCCCCTGGTGCTAGTTGAAGTAGATGCTTCTATGACTGAAATGTCCGATAGTATTCTTTTTTATGGTCACATTGACAAACAGCCGGAATTTACCGGATGGGACGAAGGCAAGGGTCCCTGGAAGCCTGTTCTTGAAGACGATAAACTTTATGGCAGGGGCGGAGCCGATGATGCTTATTCTGTTTTTACTGCTATCACAGCCATTAAAGCACTTCAAGAGCAAAATATTCCCCATGGAAGATGTGTTCTTTTGATTGAAAGCTGTGAAGAATCAGGCAGTGTTGATCTGGATTTTTATCTTGAAGAATATAAAGCTGTTATAGGTTCTCCTGATTTGATTATCTGCCTTGATTCTGGGTGCGGTGATTATCAGCGAATGTGGCTTACAACTTCCTTGAGGGGAGGAATCAGCGGAAGGTTGAGTGTTGATATCCTTTCAGAGGGCATTCATTCTGGTAACTCAGGAGCCGTTGCATCAAGCTTCAGGATTATAAGACAGCTTCTGGACAGGATAGAGGATGCCGGGACGGGAGATATTCTGGTGGATGAACTCAAAGTTGATGTCCCTCAAAATAGATTGGATCAGATCCGTGAGGCTGCCGGGATCCTAGGGGAAGATCTCCTTGGTGCATATCCATTGGTTGATGGTGCCAGGCCTGCCGTCGATGATGTGGTTCAATTAATGATAAAAAAGACCTGGGGGGCCACTCTCTCATACACCGGAGTGGACGGTATGCCATCCATAGATAAAGCTGGTAATGTGCTCAGGCCTAATACCACATTGGCTCTTGCTTTCAGGACTCCTCCCACGGCAGATCCTTTCTCGGCCGGAGAAAAAATCAAGCAAATCCTTGAGCAGGATTCACCCTATGGAGCAAAAGTCAGTTTTGATATCAGTAAATCCGGTAACGGTTGGGAAATGCCCAGGGTATCACCTGAATTTGAAGATATTCTGGAACAAGTTTGTCTTGATTGTTTTGGGAATGCTTTGGGGTATACCGGCGAAGGCGGCGGTATTCCTTTGATGAATTTGCTTGCCCAAAAATTTCCCCGGGCCGAGTTTCTGGTTACAGGTGTTTTAGGTCCCCATGCCAATGCCCACGGACCCAATGAATCTTTGGACATTCCCTTTGTTAAAAAATTGACCAGCGCCATTGCCTGTATTCTGGCCCAACGGTGTTAGAAAATATTTATAGGGCGGTTTTTAAAATTTATAGATGAGTTTGTGAAATTTTAAAGATTCATAGATTTTGTTTAAAAAGATCGAAAATTATCAAATAATTGCTGATTTTGAGCATAAAAATTGGAGGAATGAAATGAAAAAAAAATTTAAAAACAAAAAAAAGTGTATGAAATTATTGAAATCGGTTTTTGTCATCCTGATGCTGATTCACCCTGCCGTTTTATTAGCATGGGATTCGGTGGAAAGCCCGACAGAAATGGATGCACACAAAATGATAGCTGAACAGGGAGTTCTGGTATTGCAAAGCGATCTGGCTGATAACGCTGCTCCTGAATTTACAGCCAATCTTCAGCTATTATATGATAATTTATACGATCTGAAAAGAGGAGCTGTGTGGCCGGATTTTAATTCCGATGAATACACTCTTTACCAGGATCACTTCTATGATCCGGATACAGGTCAAAATTTTACAAACGGGTACATTCCGGATACAGCAGAATCACAGACCAGACTACATGTGGCTATTGCCGTGAATAAGTGGAAAACCGGTGATTACAGTGACGCGGCATTTGAACTGGGTACTGCAATGCACTTTTTTGCCGACCTGAATGAACCTCACCACGCGTCAAACCAGACAGGTGGTCCAGGAACCGCACATACAGAATTTGAACAGTGGATTGAAGCCGTTAAGTACGATTATGACATATCTTCATCAGGTAATACGACTGACTCGGATTATTATACAAACACAGTTGACGATTTCACTTATCTATCTGATTTTTTAATAAATCAGTCCAATCTCAGTGCATCTGCGGCAAAAGGATTAGCCGATTCCGCACAAATGTCGAGTTCTTGGGATGACTGGAAGTATGTTGCAGAGGAATCACTGAAAAACGCACAGAAGAGCGCGGCCCTTGTTTATTACAGATTTCTGCATGAAGTGGCCGGAGATGATATTCTGGGCAATCCCGACCCCATCGGAAAATTTCATGTGTTGTTCAAGGTAGCTGACGAATATAAAGCAGGAACAGATGATCATGTATATTTCGGAATGGAATTTTCCGACGGAAGAGCATTGGAATTTGAATGTGATGTTCCGGGCAATGATTTTTATCGTAATTTAAGATGGGGTTACGAGTTTAATATTACAGACTCTTCATATGAGGCTTCGGATATTACGAGAGTCTGGATAAGAAAAAAGGATAATACCTGGCTGGGGGATGATCTGAAACTCGATTACATTGAAGTATATATGAAAGGGAAAAATGTACTGAGCCATCCTATTTATCAGTGGTTAGGAAAAGGCGGCTCTTGGGATTCAGAAGTGATATATAACATCGATGTCGATGGTTTTATGTGAAGCTTATATCGTCTCTGGCATACTCACCGGTGTAGACCAATGTTCCAGGTTGTATAGTGGCCTTTATCAGAGGCTCGATGGTGACCTGCTGAACATTGGGGAGCATTTGAATCACCACCTGCCCACACCGTTGTATCATTCCGAAA
>PIVS01001066.1 GCA_003353855.1 Desulfobacteraceae bacterium | reverse complement strand
CGAAAATTTTTGTTCGAGATTCATGATCACAAAAAAGAGCTTGAAGGCCAATAAGGATTTTAGGAATTTCATCCCGAGACTTAAGATTTATTTTAATTTCTGAAATAGGTACTTGTCCACGTTCTAACTGTGGCTCTATTATTTTCGCATATTTTTCACATCGAAGATTTTTGCTTCGCCTATCCTTTGCGTGACCTATTAAAATTTATAAGTTGAAAGTCGTAATGCCTGTCAATAAAGGCTTTTAGCATAGACATACTATCGTTTCTACTCATCAAATGGAAACAAAAAACTAAAATGGAAACAAAAAACTAAAAAAATTAGTAAAAACTCCATTTTCTTTAACATATAAAAAACATGCCAACCCCCTGTCAATACAGAAGGTCAACGCCTTCGGTCAGGCACTATATATGAAATATAATAAAATAAAATAAAAGTGATTACAACCTTTTTTTTAATTCCATATTTACCACTTTCCTACTACTGATTTAATCTAACCTACTGAGCCTACGTATAAAAATATTTTTATCCATGGAAACAAAATGTTAGCCTTCAAGTCATTTGAAGCATTTTGTATGCCTTGCGAACCACATGACCATTTTAATACTATGTTTTCTACATAGTATTGAATCATGATTTTATCGAGTTCTTAATAAAAAAACGTTAAAAAACAGATAAATAGCTGATTTTGCTGTAAGGATCCCAAAAAGTCAGTGGTGAGATGAATATATCGATTCGGCTGACTCAGTCATCTTAAATGCCATCACTTCGCACAAAGGAGGAATTTTATTTTTCTTATAAATCCGATCCGTCAGAT
>PIVS01000547.1 GCA_003353855.1 Desulfobacteraceae bacterium | reverse complement strand
CCTTGCAGATGCCTCTCTCCGTGATAAATCCTGTCACCAGCCGGGAGGGTGTTACATCAAAGGCATGGTTGGCAGCAGGACTTGTTTCCGGCGGCACCAGCACGGATTGGATCCTGCCATCACAAAGCCCCTGGACATATCTGATTTCATCGGGATCACGCTCTTCAATGGGGATGTCCTTTATCCCGTCTGTTATGCGCCAGTCAAAGGTGGAGGAGGGCAGGGCCACATAAAAAGGGAGGCCATTGTCCCTGGCTGCCAGGGCTTTTAAATAGGTCCCGATTTTGTTGGCCACATCCCCGGCCCGGGTGGTCCGGTCGGTTCCCACAATGACCAGGTCCACCATCTTGTGCTGCATGAGATGGCCGCCGGCATTGTCTGTTATCACGGTGTGATTGATCCCGTGTTTGCCAAGTTCCCACGCCGTGAGGCGGGCGCCCTGGTTCAGGGGTCTTGTCTCATCCACCCAGACATGGACATCTATGTTATTGTCAAAGGCGGTGTAGATGGGGGCCGTGGCCGTGCCATACTCCACACAGGCAAGCCAGCCTGCATTGCAATGGGTGAGTATATTGACCGGTTTCCCGTTTTTTTGTCTGGAGATTTTTTCGATGATGGAAAGGCCGTGCTCGCCGATTTTTTGGCAATTAATAGCTTCCTCCTCCACCACTTCCAGGGCCTCGGTCAAGGCGGCGTTAACCCTGGCCTCAAGGGAAGTCTCTTTTAAGACCCGGTCCCGGACCCGATCCACCCCCCAAAACAGGTTCATGGCCGTGGGTCTGGCATCCTTGAGCCGGGTACATTCTGTCATAAAATAGTCATTGTCAGCCCCGCGGTTTTTTTCCTGAACCAGGCTGACATAGACCCCAAGGGCTCCGGTGGCACCTATGAGGGGGGCCCCTCGGACGTACATATCCTTGATGGCACGGATGACATCATCCACCGTGTTTAAATCCTCGATGACCAGTTCATGGGGAAGAAGCCGCTGGTCGATTATTTGAACGGTTTTTGATGCAGCATCAAACCAGATGGGTCTCATATCCTTTCCATCCACTTTCATATTTAATTCTCCACTATATATAGTTAAATTAGGGTAGGTTAAAAATTTTTTATAAAATTATCCGCTTCCCTGATGGAAAGATTCATGCCATCAATCAGGGCAGTGCTGCATCCGGATAAAACCAGGAATCCACTTATTGTAATTGCAAACAACAAGGCAATAATGGGCTTGACGCAGATCTTTTTCATTCAAGTGTGCTCCCTTTTTATTTTTTTATTTGTTTGGCATCATTGTTAAGTGCAGCTTCCTTATACCAGATCATTGGGGTTTATTTAATCCTTTTTTTGCCAGACACCCCGGGGATACTGGAAAATTTTGTCAGAACGGTTTTTTGTTGACTTTCATTGGTCTTTTTATTTAATTTGACTTCAGATGTCCTGAGGTTAATCTAAAAAGACCCCATAAAAATGGAGAAGTGTCATGGAATTTTTTTTTAAAGACAAAGACCTGGGAAAATGTTCACACAAAAATAAATAAGAGTAAAAAAGCATGGAAGGAAACAAAAATTGATACAAGCAAATGAAAAACCCGCCTCCTTTTTCAGGATATCACAATTCATAAGACAGGAAACCCTGGGGGGTGTTCTTTTGATTCTTGCCACCATGGTGGCTGTTTTCTGGGCAAATTCCTCTTTTTATGAGGTATACCATTACCTGACCCATGAGATTCGTCTGGGAACCACCTTTGGTGACTTTCACTTTTCCCTCCACCACTGGGTCAATGACGGGCTCATGGCCCTTTTCTTTTTTACCATTGGCCTTGAGATTAAGCGGGAAGTCATGGGAGGCGAACTTTCCTCTGTGAAAAAAGCAGCCCTTCCGGTGATGGCGGCCATCGGCGGTATGGTGGTTCCGGCTGCGGTATATCTTTTGTTCAATGGAAATAATCCGGATCATTCATTGGGATGGGGAATCCCCATGGCAACGGACATTGCCTTTGCCCTGGGGATCGTTGCCCTCCTCGGCGACCGGGTGAATATCAATCTGAAAATATTTTTAACTGCCCTGGCCATTGCAGACGACCTGGGTGCGATTCTGGTGATTGCTGTTTTTTATACCGATACCATTAACTATTATCAGCTTGGTATTGCCATGGTTGCCATCCTTATCTTGATTTCAGGGAACAGAATGGGAATCAGATCCACCCTGTTCTACGGGCTTTTCGGGCTTGTCGGTGTCTGGCTTGCCTTCTTTTTCTCCGGGGTTCATGCCACCATTGCAGGGGTTCTCATTGCATTTACGATTCCTGCCAAAGCCAAAATCAATGAAATCGATTATATTGATTCTCTTTGCACCCTGCTGACAAAATTCACCGATGAAAAATCAAATAATTCAAAATTACTGACAAGTGAACAGGCCCATTTGATTGATAAAATTGAAACCCTGGGCAATGATGCCCATACTCCCCTCCAGCGGTTGGAGCATATCCTTCACCCCATATCGGCCTATATTATTATCCCTGTGTTTGCCCTGTTCAATGCCGGTGTTCGCATTGAAGGCAATATCATGGACATGGTACTGCACCCGGTCTCCCTTGGCATCATTGGAGGGCTTGTGCTGGGAAAATTTATCGGAATTTCTATTTTCAGCCATTTGATTATAAAACTGAAGCTGGCTGTTCTTCCTGAAGGCGTCGGCTTCCGTGATATCTACGGGGCTGCCCTGCTGGCGGGTATTGGGTTTACCATGTCTATTTTTATTTCTGACCTTGCCTTTTCAGATCCCCAAGTGATCCAGATTGCAAAGGTCGGGATATTTACGGCATCCATATTATCCGCTTTTCTGGGTGTTTTTATACTTTTAGGTGGTAAGGACAGGGGAAAGCAAAGATAAAACAAGCCGGCCGAATTTAAAACAGCCGATTCCGGGGAGAACCGGCTGTTTTTTGGAAAATCAATTGGATGAATTTAGCTATCGGTATGGCACTCGTTACAGGCAAGCGGCCCATATTCCGGGAGCATGCTCTCATCGGTGACCCCGGATTTTTCAAGACCCTCTCTTTTTTTGCGAAGGTTCCGGTGGCATTCAATACAGGCCTTATGATAGGCTGCCAGAAAGTATAAACTGTTTCTTTCATCATTGATGTTTCTTGTCTTTTCGTCGGGCTCCAATTGATCATGGCAATCGGACACAGTACAATTTTGAACTGGGCTTTCACCATCCCACTCATGGTGGCAGGTTTCACAGGAATAGTCGAAATGTCCTCCATGGGGAAAGGCAACGGGCGGCCGTTTTTCGTCACTGCCCTCGGGGGCGCTGAGGGTCAATGTGCCAAGGGGTATATCAAGGGAATCCAATGAGTTTTCCACGGCC
>PIVS01000081.1 GCA_003353855.1 Desulfobacteraceae bacterium | reverse complement strand
GGACGGCAAGATTTGAACTTGCGACCACTTGTCCCCCAGACAAGTGCGCTACCAGACTGCGCTACGCCCCGTACAAAACAAGGCGGTATCTATCACTTCTATTTCAGGGTGTCAAGAAAAAATCTTTAAATGATGATCATTTTTTTAATCACTGGAGATAAAACCGAATATTTTTTTAAATATCCATGACAAAAATTCAATATAAACAAAATCTAATTCAAAACAGCATTGTTGAAACATTCCTTTTAAAACAAAAAAAATTCATTTTTATTTTCAGAGACTTATCCCAATCCACTTTGAGTTTAAAATTCTAAAATTCAATTACATATTTTTTTAAAATTCCCATTGACAGGCCCAAAAAGACCTGCTCATGATTAAACTTTTTTTCTCATACAAAAGAGACTTAATTTTTAATTGAATTTTAAAAATTATTATTAACTAATAAAATAGATCAGCAAATTTTGGGTGATAGGGAAATAATGACAACTCTGATTTATGAAAAACTATTTTTGGTGTTCGAGTGCGGTAATACCTTGTTCGGAAATGACGGATTTGGTCCGGAGGTTGTCGACTATTTGACAGCGAACTATTCATTACCCGATTCTGTACTGGTTCTGGATGCCGGCACCGGTATCAGAGATTTTATATTTGACCTGCTTTTGGTGGATCAAAAACCGGAACTGGTTATTGTCATTGATGCCGTTACCATGGAGGGAAGAGAACAAGGAGAGGTATTTGAAATTGACCTGGCATCTGTGCCCAGGGAAAAACTCTCTGATTTTTCATTGCACCAGTCCCCCTCTTCCAACCTGCTTTCCCAATTGAAGGACAGGGGCATTGAGGTAAAAATCATTGCCATGCATACCCAATGAAATCAGCCCGGGGCTCTGTCCCAGGGCAAAAAAAGCAATAAAAACAGCATCTGAAAAAATTATAAGGGAACTCAAAAGCGTAGCGTTTTTAAAAATAACGATAGGGGAATCTAAAACCATTTAACACGAAAAAAGAGGTATGTATGGCAGGTAAACCAATTGGTTCCGTTTTGATGGCCGGAGGAGGGATTTCAGTTATCCAAGCTGCTCTGGAAATGGCAGATTCCGGATTTCATGCCTATCTTGTGGAGAAAAATTCCGGCATCTGAGGGGCCATGTCACAGCTTAACAAGACCTTTTCCACCAACGACTGTGCCATGTGAATTATTTCACCAAAACTTGTTGAGTGCGGTCGGCACTTAAATATTGAATTGATGACCCTTTCCCAAATCGAAGAAGTTCAGGGCGAAATAGGAAATTTCACAGTTAAAATCAAGAAAAACCCTCGGTTTGTGGACGAGGAAAAATGCATCGCCAGCGGCTTGTGCGCCCAGAAATGTCCTAAAAAAGTGGCCGATGAATACAACATGGGCTTAAAAAAACGCAGGGCTGCTTATATTAAGTATGGTCAGACTGTCCCCCTCAAATACGCCATTGGTGAAAAAAACTGTATCTATCAGACCCGTGGCAAATGCGGGGTATGAGTGAAGGTTTGTCCCACCAATGCCATCAAACAGACTGTCATGACCCAGAGTCACCTGCCCAAAGGAGAGAGCGACCAGACCATCTTCTACATGGATATCCGGACCCCGGGAAAAGAATATGAGCGGTATTATGAAACTTCCAGGAAAAAAGGAGTCAACTATATCAAGGCCCGTCCCCATTCCATGCTCAAAGGCCTGATGGATCAGGGGTTACCATGACATGGGCGGATGCTAAAGGCCAACAGCTTTGACCCGGTGGCCTCTACCCGGGAAGGCATCTTTGTAACGGGGAGCTTGAAAATAAGGAGTGGACATGATCATTATCCAAGTTTTTTGTATTAGCCGCACAAGATTGGAGAATAGAATTATCTCAGCCCATGACAATTAAAGATATTGCCGATCATCTTCGCATCAGTTGGGATACAATCAAAGAAATCCAAAAAGCCCATTTGAAACGGCGCTATAAAACGATAAAGCTCAAGAGCACAAATTCAAGCCGTCAGTATCGATATGTCTCCGGCATACCTGAGTGCAGTTGTTAAAAATTTGCCCAATGTGCCAATTGTGTTCGACAGGTTTCATGTTGTAAAATTATTCAATGAGAAATTATCTAATTTCAGACGAGATCTTTACAATCATCTTTCTGATTCTAAAGAACAAAAATTGATCAAGGGGACCCGGTGGCTTTTATTAAAAAATCCGGAAAACCTTAAGGATAATAGAAATGAGCCTGATCGACTTAAAACTGCACTTGAAATCAATCAACCCCTATCAACCGTCTACTATATGAAGGAAGAAATCAGGCAAATTTAATCTTCATCACAAAAAGTACGCGTTAATCGGATGAACCCAAAATAATACATCACCGGAAAGAATTTGAAAATTAACCGATCAGTTTGATGATAAAGAATATCCTTGCAAAATTTTTCAGACTCAACATAACTCCAATATACCGTAATGAAATTTTGATTGATTTTATTATTCTATTTTCTATATAATTGAATTAATATTATGAGAATCAATTTGTTTTGAACCATTATTTATATTATTGTGATTTTCGGTATAAGATTTTTAGTGGTGGGTAATTTCCCATGTAGAAGCACCGGTTAATAGAACCATATTCAACATTTATCTGACAGCAAAATTTAAATTCAAGGATTTGAATAATGGGAACCAGATATTTATTTGAAAAAGCCGTAAAAATATCTCAAAATCTGTCACCTCACGAAAAAGCCATTGTTAAAAACCTGTGCCTTAACATACGAAAATCCCAGGAAGAACTGATTGCAGCAGCAGATGATGCCATGTACAGGTGTATCATGCAATGCAAAGGGATCTGCTGCCAGAGCCTGGACATTGATTCAGTTTTCAGTCTGTGGGATTTTATTTTTATTCTCATGCTGAAGCCCGGCCTGAAAGATGAAATGCAACAACGCCTGAACGCCCATTCTCCCCTGTATCTTTCTCCCTGCTCATTCCTCATGGGCGGCAAAGGCCCCTGCATCTTCCCGAACGGAATAAAAGCACAGATATGTGTTATTACCTTTTGCTCAAATGATGAAAAGATCAGAAAATCTGTTAAATTTGTAAATTTGAATTTTTATAAACTCTGCTGGCAAATTCAATATCTGAGAATTAAATGGATAGCTCTAAAAATGGGCCGTCTCTTTTGAGGATCCGGGTCCAAGGTGGATGTATAGAGCAAGACATAGGTGAGATATAGGGATAAAATGACCGCAAATTGATTGCCTGGCACAACAACTGGGGAGGGGTATATATTACAAAATCCACGGATCAGGGAAAACGAGTGTCAGGGCGGGCCATTAAGGTGTCTCAAGTTAATCAAGTTCGATCTCCTGGGGGAAATCTGTATCTCCAGAATAGATTAATGGAAGCTTGATTAATTTGATTCTGGGTTCTACCATTTGAATTTGAAAAGGTTATTGAAACCACATATTTTTTCGATAGTTTTTGTGTGATTCGTTCAGTTATTTTTTTTCATGGCAAATTATAAAATAGTCGAATGATTGTTAATCGTATTAAGAGGACACAGAATATGAGCACAAACATATATAAGGTCGTGGAAGAAATAATTTCACTAATGGCAAAAGATACTAACACGTCTTCTTCAAATTCCAATACTTGGGATGAATTAGTACATAGTATTAATTCAACTCAATAAAAGATTTTATTAGAAACAGCGTAAGTCAAACATTGTCCGGCAATATTTTTCTCACGTTTTTTCTGGATAGAAGGTCAATCGTACCGAGAACGGCTCTTGGATCATGGGATTGGATCAACCGTACGCTCCCTCCTTAGAGCAACGGAATCGTTTTCCTTCAATGAGCCTTCTATGTACATGGGGAGGCAATTTCTCTGCCATGGCTTTGAACTTTTCCTTATCGTTCGCATCTTCCAGACCCTTTGCAAAAAATGCAGCAAATGTCTTAAAGCCACCCATGACTGGCGCTGGAAAAAGCTTTTGCAATATTTGGTTGCTTGAAGCCCTGCAGCTTTAAATTTTTAATTGAGTTCCAGTCTCATAAATTGTGCAGATAATAGCGCCCCTCTATTCTCAGGGTTCCGCAACCGCCAAAGATCATATTTACTTTTCCATATTTTCAAACCCGGGACATATGATGGGCGTAGATGAATATATCCTTTTGATAAAAGAAAAATTTAAACAAAGAAGAGGGGATCTTTCTTGCATTTTTTAGCTTAGTATTCTATATTTTTTCCCAGTCGTCTAATAGACCAAGAGGAAAGATTCATGAAAAATTTTCTACTCATTACGATATTAGTTTTATGCAGTGCCGGCTCTGTGTGGAGTTCAAATCAGGCCACGACCAGAGAGTCTCTTGAACCGACTAATAATTCTTTGGAATTGCAAAAAAAAGTTTTCAGACAAAGCATTCCATCCATCGCAGATCAATTTATCGGAATCCCCTATGAACTTGGGGGGAATCCCCAAAAATCCGGGACATCTGACAATTCCTATCTTTTCTTTTCCATCTACGCCTTGGCCGCCCAGAAAGCGGGTCTGTCCTACAAAGGGTATCTTCCCATGGCCCATTTGCTGCCCAACACCAGCAAAGTGGATGAAAATAATTTAAAAAACGGTGACCTCATCGTTCTGAGAGACAACCATGCAGCTATGATTTACTGGATTGACGACGCCGGGAAAATGTATTTTATCTATGCGTCTGAGAAGCGGCAGAAAATTATCTCATTTAACAGTGAGAACCCGGTGTTCCGCGCATACTGGCTGGAAAACTTCAAGGGTTATTACAGGTTATCAACCACCATGCTGCAACCGATCCCCTGAGAAAAGTCCATGGAACCTATTGCCAGGCACCCCATCCGGTATCCAAAGCCCTTGCTCATATACATGCCCATGGCTTTTTGCTTTTCCCCGGCCTGGTTTGTGATGAGCAAACCCAGCGCTTGCACAAGTTACAACTGCGATTTTATTTTACAGATCAAGGTTTATACTTTATTTTGGGTGGCCCATTAATCCTGTTACCATTATTGGGGAGGCATCTATATCTTCTGCAGACATCATGGCGACAACACGTTCAAATGAACTTTCAATCATTAATTGCTCCCAACTCTCTAATTTGGAAAACCGCTCGGTGAACTGCTCCTGGAGAAGCGGAGGAACTGTATTGAGTATTGCTTTTCCATTTTTAGTAAGGGCTATATTGGTTTTCCGCTTGTCATCTATGTTCCTTGTCCGTGTAATATAATCCCTGTTTTCAAGCCGTTTTGTAATATCCGTCACGGTTGCCTGGCTTAAGCTGACGTTTTTTGAAAGTTGTGTCACAGAAATTTTACCATGGGTAGCTATTGACTGTAAAAGAATAAGCTGGGGTCCTGTCAACCCAAATTTTTTTTTCAAATTGGTTGAATGCCGGTCTATGGCTTGAATCATTTTCCGCAGTGCTATCAAAAGATTTTTGCACCGCTCGTCATTTGTATTGTTCATCATTGCCCCTTTATATCATAATCTTAAAATTATGGAACCGCTGGGATTATGAAACCGCTTAAATTCGGCCAATTAATCCATAGATCTCTATGCTTTAATTGGAAGTTAATAATGTGTCACAGGCAAAATGTCAATGCGAATTGGAATTTTACAAATAATGTCCATTTGACAAATTAGTTAGTACCCGATATATATTCATCGAAATAAACTATTGTTAACTAAAAAAGAAGATCGATTTATCCATGAATAATGTTTTGCTTTTAATTCTAAAACGCTGGGGTGCAAGCCTGATAACCATCTTTGTTATCTCAGTGATAATCTTTATTGGCGTTGAGCTTCTGCCCGGGGACGTGGCCGAAACCGTTCTGGGCCAATCGGCCACACCCGAGACGGTGGCGGCATTTAGAAAAGAACTCAAACTGGATTTACCGCCCCACATCCGATATGGAGCATGGCTTAAGGATTTTGTCCATGGCGATTTTGGAACTTCCCTGGCCAATGGCAGGCCTGTTTCCGAGTTGATCAGCTGGCGGCTTTCCAACACCCTGTTTCTGGCCTTAACCACCGCCATGATAGCGGTCCCCCTGGCCATTTTCCTGGGCATGCTTGCGGCATTTTATCGAAATACTTTTTTTGATAAATTGATCTCAACCACCACCCTTTCTTTTATTTCTTTTCCGGAATTTTTTATCGCCTATATCCTGATCAGCCTTTTGTCGGTTAAGCTGAACCTTTTTCCAAGTATATCCATCATAGACAAACACATGGGGTTTGGCGCCAGACTATACACAATTTTACTGCCCTCTCTGACACTCACCTGTGTTGTGACGGCACACATGATGCGGCAGACAAGGGCTGCCATAATCAATGTGCTGGCCAGTGCCTATATTGAAATGGCACAGATAAAAGGAATAAAGCGATTAAGAATCATTTATCACCATGCCTTTCCCAATTCCCTGTCCCCGGTGATCAATGTGGTTGCCGTTAACCTGGCATATCTTGTTGTGGGTGTTGTAATTGTTGAAGTGGTATTTGTATATCCGGGACTGGGACAACTGCTGGTTGATTCAGTGGCCAAGAGGGATCTCCCCGTGGTCCAGGCGTCCGGATTAATCTTTTCAATTGCTTATATTTTTTTAAATCTTGCGGCTGATGTCCTGTCCATGCTTTCCAACCCGAAACTTCGACAATCAAAATTTTAAAGAGGGATTCTATTATGCTAACATTATTACGACAATCCCCTCTTTCCGCCCGGATCGGCATTGGTATTGTTATGCTTAATGTTCTTGTTGCTGTGTTTGCACCCTTGATCGCACCCTATGGTGAAACCAGTGTGGTCGGAGATGTGTGGGAAAGTTTTTCTGCCCAATTTTATTTTGGAACAGACCATATCGGAAGAGATCTTTTTACCCGAATGGTCTATGGTGCAAGAAATACCATCGCACTTGCATTTATCACCACGATTTTATCATTTTCCTTTGGATCTTTTTTGGGCTTTATTGCCGCTGTTAAGGGCGGCTGGACTGACCAGGCATTAAGCCGGATAATTGATATCATCATGGCATTTCCAACCCTTATTTTTGCCTTGATGATTTTATCTGTACTGGGATCATCCATCACAACTTTGATTTTTACAATAGCCCTTCTGGATTCCACACGGGTCTATAGATTATCCAGGGCAGTTGCCATGGATATTGAAGTGATGGAATTTGTGGAAGCTGCCAGGCTGAGGGGAGAGGGGCTTTGGTGGATCATACGGCAAGAAATTTTACCCAATGCCATGCCGCCGCTCATTGCAGAATTTGGCCTGCGATTCTGCTTTGTATTCCTCTTTATTGCATCTTTAAGTTTTCTAGGACTTGGCCTGCAGCCGCCGCTATCTGACTGGGGAGGGATGGTCAGGGAAAACGCCGGAGCCATTACATTCGGAATATATATCCCCCTGATCCCGGCCGGAGCCATTGCATTTTTAACAGTGGGGGTCAATTTAATTGTTGACTGGTTTTTGCACTTATCCAGTGGGCTGCATGAATAAAAAAGGAAGACAAAATGAACAATCTGCTCGAAATAAAAAATTTGTATATTGAAGCTTTTTTCGAAAACCGATGGCAGCCCATTGTCCGGGACATCAGCCTTAATTTGAAAAGAGGAGAAGTCCTTGGACTTATCGGTGAATCCGGTGCCGGTAAATCAACAATTGGTCTTTCAGCAATGGGGTACACACGCCAGGGATGCAGACTTGCCTCGGGATCAATAAACCTTGACGGGATCGAATTGCTTGACGCGCCGGATGAGGATTTGAGACTGGTCAGGGGATCAAAGATTGCCTATGTGGCCCAGAGTGCGGCAGCTTCCTTTAACCCCTCCCATCGTGTTATAAAGCAGTATGCAGAAGCGCCCGTCCACCACGGGATAATGGGCTATAAGGAAGCTGAAAAAGAAGCGATTGAGATTTATCGACGTCTGTTTTTACCCGCACCTGAAAAAATCGGATACCGATATCCCCACGAACTTTCTGGGGGACAGCTCCAGAGAACCATGGTGGCCATGGCCATGTCCTGCAAACCTGATATCATTGTGTTTGATGAACCGACCACAGCACTTGATGTGACCACCCAGATTGAAGTTCTGGCTGCGGTCAAGGAAATCACGGAAAAGATGAACAAAGCCGCCCTTTATATTACCCACGATCTGGCAGTTGTGGCCCAGGTTGCCCACCGAATTATGGTGTTAAGGAACGGCCGGCTTGTTGAAGAGGGTGAAACCCGTGAATTGATAAAAAATCCCAAAAAAAAGTACACCCGTGAGCTGTTAAATGTCAGAACCTTAAGGGAAGAAAAAAGTATTACAGATAAGATGAATGTCATCCTTAAGATCCAGGACGTTGCAGCATCCTACACCGGACTGGATAATGTTCTTGAAGATATTAATCTCATCGTCAGAAAAGGCAGAACGGTTGCCCTGGTTGGAGAATCGGGCAGTGGAAAAAGTACTTTGGCAAAAGTAATTACAGGTCTTCTTCCCGCCAACAACGGCAGTATAACCTTTTTTGGAAAAGAACTGCCAAGGGTTTTGAAAAAAAGGAAAAAAGAAGATTTGCGAAAAATGCAGATGATTTATCAAATGCCGGATACTGCATTAAACCCCAAACATACTGTCAGAAAGGTCATCGGCAGACCCCTTCAATTTTACTTTGGTATACGGGGCAAAAAAGCGGAAGATCGAATCAAGAAGCTTCTAAGGGACATCGAACTTGATCCGGATATCTATATTGACCGCTTGACCACAGAGCTTTCAGGCGGGGAAAAACAGCGAATCTGCATTGCCCGGGCTCTGGCAGCGGAACCGGACCTGATCATTTGCGATGAAATCACCTCAGCTTTAGATCAACTGGTGGCAGAAGGCATACTGAATCTCCTACAGGATCTGCAAAATAAAACAAACCTATCTTACCTGTTTATCACCCATGATCTTGCCACGGTCAAGGCCATTGCAGATAAGATTGTTATCATGCTGGAAGGGAAAATCATCGAACAGGGCGAAAAAGGACAGGTTTTGTCCCCACCCCATCATGAATATACGGATAAGCTTTTGGCATCCATTCCCGAAATGGATCCGGACTGGCTTGACAACCTTCTGGAAAACCGTCCCTCAACATTTATCTGATTGCAATCACGCACCCTTTAACTTTCTGAGGAAAAGAGAATATGACTGACCGAGCCCTTTTAACACAGATGTTTAATCAAAACAAAATCACCCGGAGACAATTTATTTCCGGCATCTCAGCCCTGGGGCTGACAGCTGCCTTGTCTCCTGCCTTTTTATCTGGTAATGCCATGGCAGCGACGCCCAAAAAAGGCGGAACCTTCAGGCAGGCAATGACCGGGGGGGCCACCTCTGATTCCCTTGATCCGGCAACCCTTTTTGCCAGCCAGCCCATTAATGTCAGCACCCAATTGAGCAATTGCCTTGTGGAAATTGATCATAACTTCAAGCCTGTTCCCGAACTGGCCCAAAGCTGGGATTCGTCGACAGATGCAAAAACCTGGACATTTGAACTCCGTAAAGGCGTTGAATTCCACAACGGCAAATCCATGACAGCCCAAGATGTGATTTTTTCCATCAACCACCACAGGGGTGAAGATTCAAAATCTGCAGCCAAACCATACTTAAAAAACATAATTAATATAAAACAGGACGGAAAACACCAGGTAGTGTTTGAGCTTGCCGAAGGCAGTGCTGATTTTCCTTTTATCATGGGAGATTATCATTTAAGAATTTATCAGGACGGAACCCAGGGTAAAGATTGGGGAAAAGGAATCGGTACCGGCGGGTATATACTGGAAGACTGGGAACCCGGTGTCCGTGCCCTGACAAAACGAAATCCCAATTACTGGAAAACGAATCGAGCCCATTTTAATGAAATTGAAACCCTTGCCATTGTTGATGTCAACGCCAGGACCAACGCTTTAAAAACAGGACGGGTTGATGCCATAGACCGGGCTGATGTCAAAACCGTGCACCTGCTGAAAAGAATGCCCGGCATCAATGTGACTGCTATCACAGGAACCATGCATTACACGGCTCCCATGCTGGTGGACAATAAGTCATATACGGACAACAATGTCCGCATGGCATTGAAGTTGGCCGTTAACCGTGAAGGAATGGTTAAAACTGTTCTCAAGGGTTACGGAGAAGTGGGCAATGATCATCCTATTTCTTCGGTAAACCGTTACCACGCCGCCAACCTTGAACAGCGTACCTATGATCCGGACAAGGCAAAATTTTACATGAACAAAGCCGGTATGCTGGACCACACCTTTAATCTACATGCCTCGGATGCAGCCTTTTCCGGTGCTGTGGATGCAGCCGTACTCTACCAGGAAAGCGCTAAAAAAGCCGGAATTAAGATCAATGTAGTCCGGGAACCTTCCGATGGATACTGGAACAATGTCTGGATGAAAAAAGAATGGTGCATGTGCTATTGGTCAGGACGTCCTGTGGAGGATATGATGTTTTCCGTTGCCTATGCAACCGGTGCTCCCTGGAATGATACCCATTGGAGCCAGGATAAATTCAACCAGCTTCTCAAAGCAGCCCGGGCAGAGCTGGATAGCAACAAACGCATGCAACTTTATGCTGAAATGCAGGAAATCTGCAGGGACAATAGCGGAACCATGGTTCCCATGTTTAATCAGATTGTTGAGGCCCATTCCAACAAACTGGACCATGGTCCTATCTCAGCCCATATGGAAATGGATGGGCACAAAAACGTTGAACGCTGGTGGTTCAAGTCGTAACCCACGCTGTAAATTTTAAATAACAACAGACCGAAGGGGGCACCTTTGGTCTGTTGTAAAATAAAAATACGAGCTTATTCAAATTGACCGCTTCCACACGCTCTTTTGCATGGAGAGGTATAAATCCTCGACTTTCTTCCTTGCCCAGGGGGTTTTACGTAAAAATTTGAGGCTGGATTTCACCGAAGGGTCATTGATGAAACACCGGATTTTGATGCGGTTTCCCAACTGGTCCCAGCCATAATACTCAACCAGGCTGTTCACGATCTGAGCAAGACTCACGCCGTGGAGTGGATTATTGGCCTGCTGTTCACCCATGGGATCAGGAAGGCCCCATGTTTTTGAGAACCTCTTTTACCTGGTTGCCGTCGGCAAGCTTTCCAAAGTACTTCATAACCGTTCCCATGGCCTGCATGGGACTGTTAAACTGGGAGAGATCAACATTATCCCGTACCCACTCCTGGATCTCCTGGGAAGTTGCCATGCTTGGAAGATATAATTCCAGCAGCTCCAGATAATCCGAGGTGGTTTCTTTCTTAAGTTCAAGCACGGTCTTTTCCGATTTTACAAATTTACGGATAATATTTAAGATGTCGTCATCAATTATCTCCTCGGGTTTCTTGACCCGGGAGGTCTTCTTTCCGCTCTCCAGGGTAATGGAAACGGTGAGACTGGGAAAGGCCCCCACGATGAGCCGCATTGTGTCCCGAACGGCATTGTCCTTATTAAGCATGGCCCTCTTCATATCCTGGCGGATTTTCTCGTGGAGGGGAATCCCCATGGATGCGTCCCATCCATATTTATTTTTGATCTCTGACATTGGTACTATCTCTCCTTTTATGATCATTAATTTTAATTATCCCAACACCATACCACATTGAAGTAAGCACCGCCACAGGGTTGACACCGGAAACAGGTAAAAGATACCCCCGGGCCACCCGGTCACCATTTTTATGCCCGCCATTATTGACCTTGATTTCCATGGGTTCTCAGCCGAAGGTGCTCACCTGCCAAATATCCACACCGGCATGGCAGGACATAAACCACAAGAGGCGCAACTGATATTGCTAATTCCCCCAATATGATTTATCCTAAGGCCATGAAAAAACGATTTTATCGGTCCAAGACCCCAAAAAAAAACCAAATGAAATTATTGCCAATGATACCGGAAGCCGATAAGGGCCTCAAACGCATCTTTGAAGATATAGGTGTGCCCGATCTCAAACCCTTTGAACCGGATCCCTTTCAGCTTGAAGCCATTGAAGCCATCAAAACCTGCGACTGCCTGGTAACCGCCCCCACGGGAGCCGGCAAAACCTGGATTGCAGAGAGGGTGGCCCAAAGGATCACGGAAACCAATGGAAAAACCTGGTATGCCACTCCCTTAAAGGCCTTGACCAACTCCATCCACGCCCAGTTTTCAAAACTATTCGGCAAAGAAAATGTGGGCATTCTCACAGGGGACATCAAAGAGAATGCCGATGCAGCCATTGTCATCGGCACCACGGAAATTTTAAGAAACCAGCTATATGATGCCATGTACACGGGAAAAAATTTAGACTGTGATTTGATTATCCTGGATGAAGCCCATTTCCTGGGAGACGAGGAACGGGGTGTTGTCTGGGAAGAGATAATGATCTACCTGCCGGTTCGAATCCCCCTGCTGCTCTTATCCGCCACAATTGGCAATCCTGACCAGATTGCCGGATGGCTGGCTTCCATCCGGGGAAAACCCTGTAAGGTGGTGGAAAACCACAACCGGCCCGTGCCCCTGCATCCTATTTTTTTTCACCCATCCGGCACCCTTTTCCCTTTGCTGAAAACCCCGGACAGCCCCAAAGCCAGACCTGAACTTCACCACAAGGTGGCAAAGTTTATCAACAACAAGCAGCGGCCCATGATAGCCCAGGGCGGCAAATTACCAAATTTTGGAGAAATTTTAAAGGTCATGGCGCATTTTGATCTGCTGCCGGCCATTTTCTTCCTAAAATCAAGGGCAGAATGCGACCAGGCAGTCCGGCTGTGCAATGGGGAACTGCTCAGCAAAACCCCGGGAAAAAAGCAGGCCCTGATTGAAAAGATAGACGAACTGACCCAGAACAACCCACATTTACAAAATCACCCCCAGCGCAAATATCTTGAGCAGACCGGCACAGCAGGACATCACAGCGGCCATTTACCTGCCTGGAAAGTGGTGGTGGAAACCCTCATGGCCGGCGGCCTTTTAAATGCCATGTTTGCCACCTCCACTGTGGCGGCCGGGGTTAATTTTCCGGCCCGGTCTGTGGTGGTGTTAAACTCAGACCGGTTTAACGGGGTGGATTTCATGTCCCTGACCCCAAGCGAATTTCAGCAGATGGCCGGAAGGGCCGGCAGAAGGGGAATGGACAATGTCGGGTTCGGCCTGATGCTCCCGGGAAGATTCATGAATTTAAAATATGTTGCCAGACTGGTGGATGCCCCCCCCCTGGATGTGGACAGCCAGATAAAAATCGATTTTTCCATGGTTTTAAACCTCTTGCTCTCCCATACGCCCAACGAGATCCGGACCCTTCTGGATAAATCCTTTGCCTCCTATCTCATTGCATCGGGAAAAAAAGGGGGAAGAATTGCCAGAAAACGATTTGGCAATGACCTGGAACACCTTTGGCTTGATTTCCAGTCCCACATGGCATTTTTAACCCAGGAAAACTTTGTGACCTCGGAAGGGGCTCTCACCGAAGATGGTTTATGGGCCTCAAAACTGAGGATAGATTCCCCTTTGCTGGTTGCCCAGAGCATCCGGAAGAGTCTGCTGCCCATTTCAGACCCAGCCCTTTTGGCCAGTATCATCGGGACCTTTGTCAACGAAAAAGAATTCACCGATGATCCCCTTCACCAGACAGCAATTCCCAAACGGCTCAAGGAAGTTTTTATGGATCTGCGCTACGGTTTGAAACCCTTTGCCATTAAATTGCTGAAAAAAGGTTTCTCCGCCCCCAACCTTTATATTCAACCGGCCGCCCTCCTCTATGCCTGGGCCCATGGCGAGGACTGGGATGATTTAATGGTGGGGTCTGTTTTTGCCGAGGGTGATTTTGCCCGGCTGATCCTGAGAACCGCAGAAAATCTAAGACAGATCGCCAAATTAGAAGACACATTTCCCCAGATTGCAAAAACTGCCAAGGAGGCCATTGAATTGATATTAAAGGAACCCATAGTCACTCTGTATAATTAAAATGAAATAACGTTATTTTAGAAAAACATACGCTAAAACCATAAGGAATAAAAATATGTCAGAAGATACAAAAAAAGTCATCTATACCATGATGAATGTGGCCAAATTCCATGGCAAACGCCAGGTATTAAAGGACATTTCCCTGTCCTACTTTCATGGGGCCAAAATCGGTGTGCTGGGTCTTAACGGATCTGGTAAAAGTTCTCTTTTAAAAATCATGGCCGGTATTGACACCGAGTTTGTCGGTGAAACTAT
>PIVS01000546.1 GCA_003353855.1 Desulfobacteraceae bacterium | reverse complement strand
GGTCTTGTTTTATCCGGGATTTTTCCTGGGCTTTTTACCCTAAAAGATATGGCAAGACTGCCATCAACACAAAACGTATATTCTTATAAATCAAGGGGTTTGATATTAGGGCCTTCGTGAGTTTTTTAACTTTAAACAACGGAGGTAGAATGCAAAAAGACAAGCCAAGACCTGACAAGGGCAAGCACCAGATACCTGACAATATATCGTCTCAAATGCTCATCTTATGCATGGCGCATCCCAGATGGACCACACGGATGATCAAGGAACTTAAAATTATATTAAGCAATAATACGAGTCCAAGTCTATCAAAGAACTTCTTCGGGAAAGCCTGATCCATCCATCAAGTTCTTCAAAAATTCAGGAGTCTTTCTCCGGCTGTGCGTGATCCAACGTAGATGTTACAGTCATCTGCATGCCGGCAAAGACTGTGCCCACGCCGTTCCAATTCCTTATCCAGGTCATCGGGTGTGAAAACCCAATATTCGGATCATTGCTGCCGGCATTCTCGGAATCCACAGAAAAACCTTCTATACTAAAATGAAAAAACTCGAATTGAAACAACCCCTATATGTGGCGCATTAACCACATTTAATACAATGTATATTGTTTTCGATAGGTTAGATGTTTAACTGGTGACTGGTGTGGCGTAACAGTCACGTCTAACAGGATTCTCTTCTGTTTAGATGATGATAAAAATTCAATCAAAAATCAATAGTTATCCTTTTATTTTTTTATTGGCACCCATATTGCAAGTCAGAATCTCAGGATATTAACCATTGATACACATAGAGGAGATAACATGAACAAAGGAGTATGTGTTTTTCAGAGCAATAATAAGCAAGCCCCATATTGAACATTACTAGGCCGCAGATGAAATAAGTTGGACAGAAATAGCACAGAATTTTGGTTCATCTACAAGACGCATTAAAGGTTTAATAGCAGGCCTGTTTGGCCTTTGATGCAACGCAAGTAGATGGGCCAAAAGGCAAGCTATTTCGTTCAAGTTATAAAATTTGCGGCCCTATTTTCAAAAGGAATTTAGGATGAAAAAACTAATTACAAAATACGATAAAAACAAACTGATACTGGCGTTGAACTTTCTGGCAATCATACTATGCTCAACAGCTTATTCCCACGTGGACACAGGAGGCAGCGCAACAACAAGAGACCACTCAAAACAGATTGTCGGCTATATAACCAATTGGGATGCATGGAAAAGCAATAATGCAGGCGTACCGGCCCAGGGTGCCCTCACCCACTTAAACATCGATTATAATAAATATACCATACTGAATTACTCTTTTTTCGGTGTTGCCAGTGACGGATCACTTCATAGTGGTGATCACAGAAATAAAGATATCTGGCAATCAGATGAGAGCCAACAACCATCTGACCTGCTGTATACTGATATATACAGCAGCTGGGACCTTCATATTCTTTTCGGAGAAATTGAACCCATCCATTATATAAACGACACCACAAAACTCCGGTGCGAGGCCCAGGGATTTAATGTTGAAACAGGAGGCAGTTCATGGACACATCCCACATGGGGGCTTTCAGGATCTCTTCCAGTCCCTCTTCATAAAGAAGGCGGTGCTCCCGGTTTGCTGGAATTAGCCCATGATAAGGGCGTAAAGGTTATGGCATCGATCGGCGGCTGGAGCATGAGCAAACATTTTCATGAAATGGCCGGCGACCCCGCAAAACGTCAGCGGTTTATCGATGACTGCAAAAAACTTATGAAAATAGGATTTGATGGTATCGATCTGGACTGGGAATACCCCGGTCCATTCGAGGGCATGAATTTTACAGGGACCCAGGCAGATTACGATAATTTTCTAACGCTAGTCAAAGAGATAAGATCAGCCATCGGGCAGGATAAATTGATCACTGCTGCTTTTTCAGCTTCCCCTGCCAAACTTCAAGGGTTTGACTGGCAGGAACTTAATTACCATATGGACCATTTTAATTTTATGACATATGATTATAATGGAGGATGGTCTGACATTACAGGGTTCAATTCAAATATCTATGATTATAATGGCTCTGAAGCTCCGGGATTCAACTGGGAAACCCTTTACAAGTTCATTGCAAATCAATCCATTCCCCTTGAAAAAGTAAATTTCGGCCTTCCTTTTTATGGCCGGGGCATGATATGCAAAAACACCGCCGAGCTAAACGGTCAAACAAGAAAAACATCCAATTTAGTTCAACCGGACGGCCCGATCATAACATCGGCGGATTATACAAATTGGCCCAAAGACGTGTATGACGGCACTCCCAATTATTTTTTCATTAAACAGACAGCACTTGGCAATAACAGCCCATGGAATTATCACTGGAACGATGAAGCCAAAGTGCCATATCTGACCAATGAAAACTATTTTTTAACCTATGATGATGTCGATTCAATTGGTATCAAATCCCAATTTATCATGGATCATGACCTGGGAGGGGCAATCGTCTGGACGGTATACGGCGATCTTGAATTAAGCGGGACCGTCACCTCCTTTGGAGCCAAACTCAAACAATGGTCCGATGTAAAATCTCCCTTGATAAACAAGGCCAACGAAGTGTTTGCAGGTGATAACAGCTTGAACGTAAATGCGGGCGGACCATATGCCGGTATTATTGAAACAGCTCTCCAAATTACAGCACAAGCCCATGGCGGTGTGGAACCCTATACTTATTCATGGGATTTTGGAGACAACACATCCGGTTCCGGGAAAACCGTCTCCCATACCTACTATTTGGAGGGATCATACACCGTAACTCTCACTGTTACCGACAATACAAATAACATGGTTACCGATTCTACGACGGTCAATATTACCGGGATTGCCCCGTTGACCTGTAATGCCGGCGGCCCATACAGCGGAACCATTAATACCGGCATAACCATTGCCGGTCAGGCGTCCGGCGGAACTCCTCCATATAATTTTGCCTGGGATTTCGGGGACGGTTCTGATGGCTTGGAGGATAGCACCTCTCATGCCTATGATTTGCAAAATACTTATACATTAACCCTTACAGTCACGGACAGTGCCAATACAAAATCCACCGATTCCACCATGGTCACGGTTATACCCGGAGTATCATGTGATGCACAGGCCTGGGACGCTGCCAAAGTCTATCTAGTTGAGGATGAGGCGTCTTATAATGGGCATCTCTATAGGGCACAATGGTGGACAAAAGGAGATGAACCAGGAACTACAGGTCCGTGGGGAGTGTGGGAAGATAAGGGTGAGTGCGGCGGTATCCCTATGTGTCAGGATAGTTGTCGTCTGAACCCATCACGAAATATTTAAACATTAATAGGGCGGCTAAAGGACATTGATAGTGGAATATACCCGAGAATTCAAAGAGGCCATTATT
>PIVS01000545.1 GCA_003353855.1 Desulfobacteraceae bacterium | reverse complement strand
AGGAAAGGTGAACTTTCTTCACCTGATCACCCACTGGGTAATATTATCGAATTTCTAAGGCCCTATGCCTTTTCCCATCGATCTGGATTTAGCTCGGCGCGAGCATGTTCGTTGTTGAATTTTTATTTTCATCTATCAAGGGTCAAACGTAAACTTGATCCCTCGCCGTTGTACAAGATTAGATCCCTTTTTTTATAACTGGTCTCCCCTCACGCAGCACATGGCGAATCTTTTTGAAGGCCTTGATATTATCCAGGGGATTACCGTTCACCACGAGTATATCCGCCAACTTGCCTGCCTCAAGTGTTCCCCTTTCGTCTGCCATATTGCAGGATATTGCGCCATTTCTTGTTGATGAAACAATGATCTCCATGGGCGTCATCCCTGCGTTCTGCATCAATTTAATTTCCTGGGTCGGCATTCCAAGGTCAAAGGTAACATTGGGAGATCCTGCATAGTCTGTTCCCATGGCAACCTGCCCCCCGGCGTCGACAAACCTTCCCAAGTTACGGATGGACATGGCAGAATAATTCACAGAATAGTTACGGCTAACACCCTGCCATACCTCAAGCGTTGGCACCCAACGCGTGCCTGCCTTAATCATTCTTGATATCAGCTCTTCAGGCAGAATATCAACAACCATATGGGCGATCTCGTCTACACCGGCATCCAACGCCCTTGAAAGATCCCGCGCGCTGGTTACGTGTGCAGTGACAGGTTTACTCCTTTCATGTGCTGCCGCAACCAGTTCTTTTGCATCATCCGGCTTGAGCAGTGGCCATCCGGATTGGCGAAAAGCATGGCCTGATTCAAAAGCGGTTTTTATCACGTCCGCTCCCATATCCACGAGTCGGTTCACTGCCTTGCGCGCCTCATCAGGAGAATTGACCGTGACGGCATATGCACCAAAGTAAGCGATAGGATAACCGCCTTCAGCGTTTATAAATGCACCGGCCGAGGACAGGTGGGAACATTCAAGGTTACTGTTCAGGGTGTCGCGTTTTTTAAAAAGATCGGCTACGTAAGAAGAAGAAACGCCCAGGTCTCTGACAGTGGTAACCCCACCTTGCAACCATGCCTTCAATGTTTCCCGGTTAAAACAAAAATGAACGTGACTGTTGATTAACCCGGGCAGGATCGTCCCTCCCTGCACATCAATAATTTTGGCATCTTCAGGCACCTTCACCTGAGAACGAGGCCCGACGGCAAGGATATGCCTGCCAAGAATCAGCACTGTACCATTCGGTATAAAATCTGCGCCTGTTCCGTCGATCACCCTGCCATTAACCAGAGCTATGTCAGCACTATCCATTTTAGAATGGCTGCATCCGGTTAGCAGTCCGGCAACACCAATACCTGCTATTTTTACAAAGTCACGTCTGGATATCACCTTTTGAAGATTATTTTCATCATGTTCATTCTTTGTATTCATAATTTTTGATCAACGTCGCTCTTCAGCGGACGCGTTTTTTTTTGCGATCCGTTGCAAGAGCATTATTATCCTTTGACTTTATTAATTCCCTCTATCGGCATTTTTCGTGCACCAAAAGACTTCCGAACATGGATCTCCAGATTATCCACCAAAGGATTTCTCACATTGCCGGTCCCGTAAAGGCAGACATCGGCAGTCGGCAGAACCGGAAATCCGTCTTCAGGCCCGAGTATCCGCATATCCTTTCCTGCCACGCTCATCGCCACCGGTGCTACGGCAAGGCCGGACCGTACAGCAGCCAGAATGCCTGAGATGCTCGGACTCATATAAGCCACATGGAAGGGCCTGTTGATTTGCTCCAGCGCCTGGGTTGCCCATTTCCGGTAGAGGCAGTCATGGCTGTAAACCGCCAGGGGCAGGGAGTCTTTTTTAAGGATGTCTGTCTTATTTTTTGCCACCCAGACCACAGGTTCCTGAAAGATTTTCTCGCCGGTAACGTCCAATGCTGTACAGATCGCCAGGTCCAGTTTCCCCTGGAGTAAATCTGTGTAGAGCTGTGCGCTGGGCCAGCAGATCACATCCACCCGAATATCCGGATAATCCCTGGAAAATCCAGCCAGGATCTGGGGGACAAAAAGGGAACAATAGTCTTCGGGAGCACCCAGTCTCACACGTCCTTTCAGTTCAGATTGATTGATGGCAGTCATGGCAGCATCATGAACTTTTAGAATTCTTAAGGCATGTTCCAACACCAATTCCCCTATGGGGCTCAGGCGGACCTGTTTTCCTTCCATCTCGATCAGGGGTTTTCCCACGGTTTCGGTCAGGCGTTTGATCTGCATGCTGACTGCGGACTGAGACCGGTGAATCTGCTTACCGGCCACAGTGAAATTTCTGGTTTCAGCCACCACCACAAAGGTATTTAAAAGATCTATGGGAATATGCATAATATAGTACCATCTAGTATTCGAATCGTTTCAATCAATTTATTTCGTTTTTCAATTACATTTATTTATACTATTTTCAATTCCAAATCAAACCCTTAGCAAAAGGAGGCCCTAATGGCCAGTCAGTCAGAACTTCACGATCAGATCAGCGCCATGTGGAATCTTTACAGAAAATACCTTCCTGATGTGGCAAAAGCCTATGATGAACTGCCGATGGAAGTGTACAAGGATGGGGCTCTGCCCGGGAAAATCAAACGGCTTATGGCCTTGACCGGTGCCCTTGTTCACGGGTGCCGGGCCTGCCTTCTCTTCCAGACCGATCAAGCCCTGGCAGCCGGAGCCACTGTGGAGGAGATATTGGAGGCCTGCGCTGTGGCGGTTTCATTGGGCGGCACCATGGGAGCCGGGGAAGCCACCCGGGTGGTGGAATTTCTCCATGAAAAAGGCCTGCTTTCCGAATTCAAGTAAGGCGTGGCATCAAATGAAAATCGCCCGTGCAAAAGTGAGCCGCCTAAATGGATGGCTGTCCTTGGAAAGGCCACGCCAACTATCTGGGCGGTTTATTTTTGATACTCCGCCTAAACCGGCTCATTTTCCAATATCAATCCATTGATTATCAGGGAAACCCGGAGTTAAAAACGAAACAAGGGAGGAATGATTTTGGTGGGGTTTTCCGCCTCGGTGCTCGCTTTTGGGATCGGGATTCTTGCTCATGGCGTTTGGCTGAGCTGCGGACTTTTGTCAATGGTACGCGATGTTCCCGTTGGAATTGTTGCCTTGGTCGTCTCTCTTCAACCAATGGTAACCGGAGCATTGTCCGGATTCATTGTCGGAGAACGCACTCCCCTTTACCGATGGATAGGATTAATAGTCGGATTCTTTGTGTGCCTTCGGTAGGCCTGCGTGATTTAATTTTTTGAGAATGATATTATCGGTTCCAAATATGATTATATAGGAGGACCGATGAGTTCAACACCCACAGTCACATCAGCTTCAGCA
>PIVS01000544.1 GCA_003353855.1 Desulfobacteraceae bacterium | reverse complement strand
ACGCACAGAGAAATACAGTATCCAACATCTTGGTCAACAGGCTCTATTTCAGTAAACCTAAATAAAGGTTCATTCAAAGAAGGCGACACGGCATATGTTTTTGTTGTTGATGCTAATGGTAATGCAAGTAACGGTCAGAAAATTATTATAGGTTCTGATGCCGGTTCTGATGCCGACGCTGAATTAACTATCAGTACAAGCACATTAGCTGAAGCGGAATCAAATATGGCGTATAACCAAACATTATCTGCGTTTGGCGGAAAATTACCATATTCCTGGGCTTTAGAAAGCGGAAAACTACATGTGGGCCTGTTGCTCAGCTCTTCCGGTGTTATTTCAGGAGCACCAACCGGAATAGACACAGCAACATTCACTACAAGAGTTACTGATGGTGACGGGGCCACTGATTCAAAAACATTTACTATTACTGTAAACGAACCGCCACCATTGTCAATTTCCACAGCCACTTTATCGACAGGAGTTATAGGCAGTTCGTATAATCAGACTATTGCTGTTGTAGGAGGGAGTGGCAAATATTCTTGGAGTATGGCAAGTGGGATCATGCCCAGTGGCTTGACCTTATCCGGTGGGGGTGTTGTAGCAGGGGTCCCTACTGAGATTGGAAGTGAAACAATTACTGCGAGAGTTACTGATAGTTACGGGGCAAGTGTTGAAAAACAATTTGTCATAAATATAATGGACGTTCCGTCAGATATGGCAGTATACTGGAAAATGAATGAAGGTAGCGGAGTTGATGTCGGTGATATATCAGGTCAGGGGAATGAGCTGTCTATAAACGGGGCTTCCTGGTCTGTTGGGAAATTTGGATCTGCTCTTAGCTTTGATGGAAGTAATGATTATGCATCTATTGCCGATTCATCGTTAAGCGGTGGAATCCCCAGCATAAGTTCTCAGGATACTAAGGATTTTACTATTGTAGCCTGGGTAAAACTGAATTCGATAAACAAAAGGCAGCCTATTGTTAGCAAGCAGGGGAATTCAACACGCGGATTTGTTTTTGAAGTAGAAGACTCAAACAAGTTGTCAATTGAGTTGTTTAAAAATAGCAGCTCAAGAACGGATGTTTTTTCTTCTTCTGTATTGTCAGCCGGTGAATGGTATCATGTTGCGGTGACTTATAAATATGCTGGTGATGGTGTTTCAAATATTCGACTATTCATTGATGGTAAGCTTGATGGAAGTTCTGATTCTGCTGTTGGTCCAGTAATGAAAAATAATATCGACCTTGAAGTGGGCAGATATAAATGGAGCAGCAGTTATACGCGGTATTATGATGGGATTATTGATGAGTTGCAAATATATAGTAGAGTGTTATCCGAAGGTGAAATTGCAGTACTGATGGGTGGGGTAGAAACCGGAGCGATACCGTCGGCACCATTTGGTTTAGAAGTTATTGAACAATAAACTCATATTATAATAATGTATCAATTATTTAATATAGTTCATAACGAGGCAGATGATTGTCTCATAGACTATGGAGGCAGGACATGAAGCAATATTTTAAACATATTATAGCCACATTTTTTATAATATTTATATATGGGAATCCTTTGTATGCCGCTTACCCAACACTAAAATGGGAGGCTTCAGCCGGAGATATTTCCGGATATACAATTTATTATGGTATTTCCCAGGGGAATTATACTTTTAGTGAGGACGTTGGAAATGTCACACAATTCTCTTTAAATAATTTTTCGTTAAGCGAGGGGACAACATATTATTTTGTTATTCGGGCATATAATTCTTATGGAGAAAGCGGCAACTCAAATGTAACAAAATATTCTGTACCTGAAATCGGTGACACAACGCCACCTTTATCACCTCTCGGTGTTTTGGGTGTAGTTGAAAATAAGGAGATATTGCTTAAATGGGAGCCGAACAAAGAAGAGGATATTTCTGAATATAGAGTATATTATGGCATTTCAAGCAGAAATTATTCGCTTCCAATACCAGTTGGGGGGACAGAATATTCGGTTTCCGGATTGAAGACTGATATAACATATTATTTGGCTATAACAGCCGTAGATACTTCTGGAAATGAGAGCGGCTTTTCCTCACCTGAAGTTATAAAAAAAATACAAGTAGATCAATCTGATGTTCCGTTAGCTCTTGGAACCTATTGGCCTTTGGATGAAGGTAGTGGACAAGAAGCAGAGGACAAGTCAACTGCCAAAAATGATTTAAAAATAAGTGGAGCTACATGGACATCAGGCCATCTTGGTTCTGCACTTAGTTTTAATGGGCAGGATAGCTATGCGTACCGGGATGATTTAGATCTTGAGGGAGTATTTCCCGCTAAGAGTAATGGAGCTGCGGAGGATTTTACCCTGGCCGCCTGGATTTATCTGGATAATATCAATAGAAGGGATCCCATTATTTCCAAACAGGGAAGTGAAACCCGTGGATTCGTTTTTTTGGTCGAGGATTCCAATAAACTGTCTATTCAAATATTTAATGAAGCTGGTGCTCGAACAGAAATTTTTTCTTCAGCTTCATTGACAAACGGTCAATGGTATCATGTAGCAGCTACCTACGCCTATAACGGGAATGGTAACTCCAGTGTTAAACTATACATAAACGGTACAAATGATGGTAGCACTAATTCTGCTATTGGACCTGTTGTCGGCAATTCCCAAGCCTTAGAACTTGGAAGGTACTATTGGAACAATAGTTATAAGTATTATATGGCTGGTGTTATTGACGAAGTGCAAATATTTGATGTGGCCCTTTCCGTGGCAGAGGTGGCAACACTTATGTTTAAAGAAAGCGTTCCTGTAGCAGACACGACAGCACCAGTAGTTACGATCAGCTCTCCGACCACAGGAACAAACTACGAAACAAAATCGGCCAGCCTGAATATAGGCGGCACAGCGTCGGATGCCATAGGCGTCACCCAGGTGACCTGGTCGAACTCAAGGGGCGGATCAGGAACAGCGACAGGTACAACCAGCTGGAGTGTAGAAGGAATAATCCTGACCGAAGGTGAAAATTGGATAAAAGTAGTTGCCATTGATGAAGCCGGCAATGAGAGTACAGTCACCTTGACAGTGATGTATATTTTAATTGACACGACCGCACCGGCCGTTACGATCACCTCCCCGACTACAGGAACAACCTATGAAACAAAATCAGACAGCCTGAATATAGGCGGCACAGCGTCGGATGCCATAGGCGTCACCCAGGTGGTCTGGTCCAACTCAAGGGGCGGATCGGGCACAGCGACAGGAACAACCAGTTGGAGCGCTGCTGGTATATCCCTGGTCGAGGGTGAGAATGTTCTTACCGTGACAGCCAGTGATGGGGCAGGAAATACATCTACAGATGTCCTGACAGTGGTGTATACAATATCAGACATGACCGCAC
>PIVS01000080.1 GCA_003353855.1 Desulfobacteraceae bacterium | reverse complement strand
CTGAGTATCAAAGGCGGTGTTGCCCGGGAAGATATTGTCTGTTTTGACCAGTATGTGGGACCGGGGTATTCCCTTCCCACGGATTCCATGGTCGAGGCGGTAAAACTTTTTGCCAGCACCGAAGCGATTCTTCTGGACCCGGTATATTCCGGAAAAGCCGCCGCAGGACTTGTTGATCTGGTTCGCCGTGGCCATTTTGCCAAGGGGTCAAATGTAATGTTCCTCCATACCGGAGGATCCCCTGCCCTGTATGCCTATATGGATACATTCAGACAAGCTTGATTATTTCCACACACCCTGGGGAGCCTTTTTTGCAAAGCCACCCCAGGGTTTTACACTAGGCCAAAAAAATGACTCAAACAACTGAAAAAATTGTGGGCATTTTAGGGGGAATGGGTCCCGAAGCCACGGTTGATCTTATGCAGCGCATTATTTCCCTGACACCGGCTATAGATGACGTCGATCATATCCGATGTATTGTGGACAATAATCCCAAGGTTCCCTCCAGGATAAAAGCCATTATTGAGGAAAAAGGGGAAGATCCCGGTCCCTGTATGGCAGACATGGGCAAACGATTGGAATCCTGGGGAGCCCACTTCCTTGTCATTGCCTGCAACACGGCTCACTATTATTATGATGCGGTCCAGGATGCCGTGGAGATTCCGGTCCTTAATATTATTGATCTTGTGTCCGACCATGTGAACCTGAATTTTCCGGCATATGATAGGGTAGGCATTCTTGCATCTCCGGCGGTTGCCATGACAGGACTTTATGCAAAACGGTTCAAAGAGCTGGGAATCCAGGATGTGTGGCCTGATCCCGAATATCAGAACAGCCTGTTACAGGTCATCAAAGATGTTAAAAAAGGGGATACCGGCCCCGGGGTGGATGAGGCCTATCACAGGGTGTGTGAAAACCTGTCAGAGAAAGGTGCAAAAATCGCCATTGTTGCCTGTACTGAATTAAGCGCTCTGGGAGGCCGCCTGCCCATAAAGGCCATTGATGCGGCCCAGATTCTGGCCAGGGAGATTGTTCAACTGGCAAAAAATGCCAAACCCCTTGGACAATAACCCCCTGGCGCAAACCCCTTTATTTCCACAAGGATATAAGACCCCAATTCACCATCAAAAAAAATAAGAAACCTCGTTGCGCTTGATGAGTCAAGCAGATAGCATGTTTGTGCAACCAAAAAACTATCATCAACGAGGTGAAATATAATATGACACAAGGCGTATTACCATTTAAGTATGAAGAAGAAAAAAATCAAACCGGCATGGAGGAGCCTGAGCTTCCCCTTCCTTTGCCGACAATGCAAATGGTAGAGAAAAAATATAAGGTCTTTGGTATTGTGACCAATATAGATTATGAAGAGGTGAACGGAGAGGGCCTGATTCATTGGCTCCATGAACGATGTGGCAAAAGCGAAGAAGTTCATGCGGTGATGAAAGACGACCTGGCAGGAGGAAAACTGCCATCTGCAGATTTTGGTGAAAATGCAGCATGGTGGTGGATTATGATACTGGCCCTGAATTTAAATGTGATGATGAAAAAATTGGCCTTAGACCCATCCATGGAAGCCACAAGGATGAAACGGATCCGGTTTTCGATCATAAATATCCCGGGCAGGATAATCAAAGGTTCCCGCAGTTTGATTTTGCGTTTATCCAAAGGACATCCATCATACGGGATTTTGATTAAAGCACGCAAACAGATTGCAATGCTTAACGGTGTTTGGGAGTCTTCCGGATAAATTCATGTCAAAAGAGCTCATGAAATTAATTTTTTTATCCCATGGCAAATCAAGGAACTGAACCCAAAAAAAGGGAAATCGCACTGAAATAAGCCTGTCGACCCTAAAAAAAATCCCCCGAATTCTCTTTGGAGGGGTTTACAAAAAATTAGGCGGTGGATTTGGGGAAGATCCAACAGGTTGACAAACACATGGATTCATAATATTTTTAGGCGCACTGTTTTAAAATAGCAATTTTACACATGTTTTACAGGAGTTTTTAATTTGGCTGGCAATAAATCTTCCATGAAATCCCTGAAGGCTTATGAGAAGATACGCGATATGATACTCAGCGGTTTTAAGCTTCCGGGAACCCGCCTTATTCTGTCTGATCTTGAAACGGAACTGGGCATTGGCCGCGGCCCCATCAGAGAAGCCCTCATGCGCCTTGACCGGTCGGGACTGGTGAAAAACATCCCATACAAAGGCGCCATTGTCGCCACCCCGCCCACCCAAAAGGAAATCCGTCACATTTACAATCTTCGGATGGATTTAGAGGCCACCCTGGCCATTGAGGCCATGAAAAATCTGACAGATTCTGACATTGCAACCCTCGAAGAGCTGCTCGCCACCATGGAGGAACTTCCCAAAAGCCACTACCATTATGACAGGCAATTTCATAATCTCATTTATGAGGCATCCAACCTTCCCCACCTTTACCAGATTGCCCAGGCATTAACCCTTTCAGTGGAAAGCATGCTCAATATTTACAAGTGGAAAAAAAATCATTGTATTAAATTTAACGCGGAACACCGGGCACTCCTTGATGCCATCAAAGACCAGGATTCTGACAAAGTAAAAGAAACACTGCAAAACAATATCCAAAGCGGCCTTGAAGTTATCAAAGAAACCTATAACCATTTGCTAAGGATTCCCTTTGAATAAGGTTTTGCCGCCAAAGCCCAGCAGACTTTGTTTTGAAATGACAAAAAAAAACCTGAAATAAAAATTTTTTCTTGATCCAGATCATTTTTTTTTCTGTTTTTCCCATATATGATATTCCGATAAAGGCCCGGCACCTTTTTTAACCGGATCTTTTCACAGGACATTTTTCGGGCTGATCTTGAACACAAGGAAGGGATATGATGAATAATGAATTAAGCAACCAATGTTCCCCGGAGGTAACAAACGAAGATATTCTCCAGGCCATGAAAAAAATACCCGGTTACCTGGACATCACACCGGCCGATTTTATGGAAATCTACCAGGTAGCCTACGCCCACGCAGTTGAACGGCTGAGATCTTCCATTAAAGCCGAACATATCATGACAAAAATAGTAATCACCATAAAAGAGAATGCCTCCCTTGCCGACACAGCAAAAATCATGGCCAGCCATAATTTTTCAGGAATTCCCGTATTGAATGATGAAAACCAGGTATCCGGAATTATTTCTGAAAATGATTTTTTAAAACAGATGAATCCGTCAGGACAACCGTCCTTTATGCATGTTGTCCTTCAATGTCTCGAAGTTAAGGGATATGTTGCTCTGAATTTAAAAACGCTTTCAGCAAAAGACATCATGTCATCTCCCCCCATATCCGTTAAGACCACCACGCCCATCAGAGAGGTGGCAAACATTCTTGATACCCATCACATAAACAGGGTTCCGGTTCTGGATGAAAACATGAATCTGACCGGGATCATCGCCCGGTCAGATCTGGTTCAATCTGTCTGCTGGCCGACAACAAAAGGAGATAAGGGTAATGAAACTTCTCAATAAAATGAGAGGCGGGGGACAGAGCCCACCGGCAGTCGGGTTTTCCGAAATTCTATGGTCATGGGTGGGGGCATTTTGCGGGATTACACCAGTGGCTTTCCTGAACCATAACCTGTTTTCAGATACGGATATAGTTTTCATCATCGGCTCATTCGGTGCCTCTGCCGTACTGATATACGGGGCTGTCAGAAGCCCTTTGGCCCAACCGAGAAACCTGATGGGCGGTCATATTATTTCAGCTATTATCGGGGTGGTTGCCTTTAAATTATTTCAACCCCACCTCTGGTTTGCAGCTTCTTTTGCCGTTGCCACGGCCATTGCAGCCATGCACGCGACAAAGACACTCCATCCCCCCGGGGGTGCAACCGCTCTCATTGCAGTGATAGGAAGCCAGAAAATCCATGATCTCGGCTTCTATTACGTCCTGATGCCCGTGGGTGCCGGTGCCCTTATTATGCTCATCGTCGCTCTTTTGGTGAACAATTTTTGTAAGACAAGAAAATATCCTAAATTCTGGTTTTAATAAAAGGGATTCAGGGGGCAGGCAAATAATGAAGCTGGTACCTTTGGTGGTATACAAGGGTTCAAAATACAGAAGATATACCCGCTTCAAATATTTATACTCCCCTTGGTCCGAGGGTTTGTCCCAGATATATTCATAAACCTTATCCGGGGTTCCGGAGGCTGTCATGAGATCGTCCATGATATGATTTCCCGTGGACAGATTGATCAGGCCCCTGCCTCCGCTGCCGCTGGAAACCGGGTGGATGAGAAATTTTCGGGATGGGCCTTCCCATGTCGTTGACCCATAGATATCCCTCCCCCTTATCGTATCTCAAATTCCGAATCATATCTATGGCATCTGTTTTTGCCTGGTGGGTCGCCATGGAATTATTGAGGATTTTCCGGTAAAGATCGTCAATACCAATGGTAACTATATTTTTCCGCTCGTTCTTTCGAATATCAAGGGCTGTTGCTCATGGAAAACAAGGCTTTTATATTCATTTGAATATCTTCTTTGGCATATTCATAATTTACCTTCATCACATGAACCAAGGTTAGTGCAACTGCATGTCCGTGTGGAACATCAAACAAGGATGTCATTTTATATGACAAAGCATGACTTACAGTTTTCTCCATTAATATACATAACAGCGACTCCATAATTTCCTGGGCACCGGATTTCTCATAAGAGGATTTACCTGTTACCAGAAATACCTTTTTGGCCGAGTGTGATTTTAATATCTCCGATAAATTAGAAATACTGCCCTTACCTATGTAAATATTCTCAATCATGATATCCGTTTGCTGTTTATATTAAATTTTTCCAATATTTTTGTACCAGAAGAACTGTATAAGAAAATAACAGAAAACTTGTGGCAGAACGTGCATTATTCATAATTTCACAGGTACTCAACGATTCAAATGGTGTCTACAAAACCTCTGAAAAGAACTTTACATCAAAAAAGTGGATATTGTAAAATTATAAATGGCCTGGCCAGAGCCTTCGTAAGCAATTAAGCCAGAAGTCCTTGGATTTACATATTCAACCCGAAACTCGAAGAGACATGCACCTGACTTGATTTTCAATGGAATTTTTGTATAGATATTTTTTGTATCCTGAATGTTGGTTGATTTTTTAAATTTCCTTGCAATATGACCAAAAATCGGCTTAATCTCCAATTAAAACTGACTGCAAGAATTTGAAAGATTTTCAATGAAATTTGACATAAAAAAAGATTGTATCGGTGTAGACTGGATAGCCGTATCAGGTTTATTAAAAAATGCTGGTATGGCCTACTACGAACCGGATGTTCAAAAGAAGGCTTTTGAAGCCAGTCATACGACAGTATTTATTTATCATGCCGACACGTTAATTGGCTTGGGACGAGCATTATCTGATGGTGCCTACCAAGCTGCTGTTTATGACTGTGCCGTTTCCCCTGAATATCAGGGCAAGGGGATTGGTAAAATCATAATCACTAACATTTTATCAAAGCTGTCACATTGCAATGTAATCTTATACGCAACTCCGGGGAAGGAAGGCTTTTATCAAAAATATGGTTTCAAAAGAATGAAAACTGGCATGGCCAATTTTTCCAAAAGTGATGTAATGTCAAAGCGTGGTTTCACTGAATAGTCAACTAATACAGAACACTGCCAGTGCGATTCTGCCATCTCTGCACCCCGGACACTTGCCTGGTTTCTTGAATGTCTTCCGGTTCTTAAATTGGAATCCGCAATCCAATTCAAAAATTTTACTGCCCGCATGGAAACGTCTGCTCATCCTGGCACCATTGCTATGCGTTGGGAAGTCATGGATGGGAGCCTTTTTTGGCTCTCGGCCTGATCAGGCCATGGGTGCAATGGAGTTCAAAGCCCTCAAATCCGGCGGCCGTTGCACCCTTGGCAGTCTCCACAAACCCTGAGATCACATAATCCATGTCAAACCGGCTCATCTGGTCGGGCAGAGGATAGGGTTTGCCAGTCATTGGATTGTCCTTACCGGGGCAATGGGGCTGGGACCAATGCCCCTATTGACCGGGTCACCAGAAAATCCAATACATCTTTTCTGGGAATGCTGTTGTCACCGGCAGACATCCGGGTCATGGAGGAACACTCCTTGGAAGAGACGGCAGCCAGGGCGTCATGGGCCGCCTTGAACCTGTCATTGTGATCTTGCTGCCTGTCCGGCAGGGATTCCAGACTTTTGACCAGCAGATCAGGTGTTTCAAGGCCAATGACAAAACAATTGCCCCGGGAGTTATCATGGTACCCGGCCGGAAAATAGGGAATAAAAGGCTTGCAGTTAAAATTCACCGTAAAATTAAAATTGCTTTCCCCCTGCACAAGAGAGGGTCTCCTTCCAGGTTGAGGGATCCTTTTCAGGGACAGTAAAGGTGGTAATCGTCCTTACCCTGCAAAGATCTTTTTCCATGAGTTCAGGTGTCATTTTATGGGGGGGCCTTATGAAATTCCGGGATAAATCCCGGGTTAATTTTGGTTCGCCAAGGCCTAGTGGGTGATTTTTTTTCTCAGGGCCTTTAAGTTTCCGTGTTTGGTCTTTGAGTCCATGCGTTTTCGTTTTGATGCCCTGGAGGGTTTACTGGGTTTTCTCTTCCGGGTTTCCTTGACAGCCCCTCTTATCAATTGGGCCAACCGGTTCAGTCCGTCTTCCCTGTTTTTTTCCCGGCTTCGAAAGGTCTGGGCCTTGATCACCACCACCCCGTCCTTGGTGATCCGCCTGTCCTTCAGGGCCAGAAGTTTTTCCTTATAAACCTCGGGCAAATCAGATCCGGGAATATCGAACCGCAGATGCACCGCAGAGGACACTTTGTTTACGTTCTGCCCCCCCGGACCCTGGGCCCGGATGGCCTGGAATTCTATATCTTTCTCAGAGATACTTACCTGGTTGGAAATTTTTAACATGGCACCTTTGTGTTTTTATATTCTTAAGCTTACAGATTAAGGCTGTTTCCGGATCATGTCAATGTGAGGAATACCATCTTCATCATATATTTCTGAGACGGCTTCAAATCCGTGGGAAAGATAAAAGGCTCTTAAATATTCCTGGGCACCAATCTGAATGGGAACGCGAGGCCAGTTCACCCGGGACAGTTCAACTGCCTTTTCAATTAGACCATGGCTCAGTCCCCTGCCCCTAAAGGCCCTGGCCGTCACCACCCGACCAAAACTCACCCCTGGATAGCTGATCCCCGGGGCCAGAACCCTGAGGTATGCCGCCAATTTCCTGTCTGCCATGCGGGCTGCCACATGAAAGGTTCGGGCATGGGTATCCTTTCCATCCAACTCGGGATAGGGGCAGTTCTGCTCCACCACAAAGACATCCACCCTCAGCCGAAGCAGCTCATAGAGTCCTGCGGCAGTTAATTGGTTAAATTTTTTAATTTCCCATTGAATTTGTTCCATACCATCCTGCCCAAGTATAACAAGGTAAAAAAAACAACTCGCTGGAAACTAATATCAAATACGCTATTAATATACAATATACAAAGAGCGGGGAATCCCAGGGTGACCGCAAACAAACCGATGGTTAAAAACCAAACTATGGATTTTAGGCAATTTCAACAAGTGCCGGCAGCGAAGGGGGAAGCTCTTCACATTCTCGCCGGATGGCCTGTCCGGCGAGAATGTGAATGGCGCTTGGCCCCGGTGGGGTCAGCTGCCATTCAAATCCGCTGCAAACCTCATCTCCCTTAACTGCCTCTGCCTTGGCTGTTCTGAAAATTTACATTTCTGAAACCCCATGCCCTTATATCCAATTTTAGCACACATGCATAACAAGAGCTCTTAAGAATAAACTTGAAGATCAGCCCACCTTAGGTCCATAATTTATTATTGAAGCGGACATGGTAAGACATTCAACTAAAAAGCCATCATAAGGACCCATTATTTCCAGAATCCCGCAACAATGTATAAATAGCCATCCTGTCCGCAAAATTTATTAAACCGTAAATTGAAAACCTCAAATCTTGTCTATATTTATAATGTCAGTTCTATTCCATAAAGCTCCTGTATCATGTTGCGCTATTGACCTAGGTTGTCGGATGATACTTTAAGTGAATCAGAGCCTGCATTACTTAGAAGAATCATGGCATTCACCCCAGATGGAAAGTTTTATCTATCGTCTGGAAAATATAGCCATGAACGGATGTTTTGCTCTGACCAGCGGTGAACCCGGCCTTGGCAAATCAAAAACACTTCAGGTAATAGCCCATAAGTTCAACCGGCTTGATGAAGTACGGCTTGAAGCCGCAAAAGAAGATATTCACATAAAAAAAGAACCTGATTTTTAAAAAACAAAGTGGTGGTAGCGGGAGCACCCCTTGCACTTCCGCTGATCTAAATGGAAACTATTTTATGGAAAATCAACAGATTTTTTTATAACCGTTGTAGCCTCACTGTTCTTGATGAAACATCAGGCCGATGGATAGTGAAATCTGAATCAAAAAACATCTCCTATCTAAAAGCAGAGAATGCCAATGGCCGCCATATTCTTGTTAAACCAGATCAGCATATTGAACCTTATTATTTTCTTGTCGATGATCTCAAAATAACCAACTTAACAGCCACCACAAATCAGTTGCCAATCTTTTCAAATACGGCAGAATGGTTGTAGAGACTTCCCCGGGTAATTATCAGGTCTGGATACACTCCTCAGGAAGATGTCCTGGGTTTAGGAACAGAAAACAAAAGCACAGAACACCGAAACTGGAAAAATCATACAGATCCTAAAAAAATCATCTAAATAGAACGATAATGAAGGCTTTTAAAATCGTTGGTTAAAATTGATTTTACATTGAAAATGTTGACCGCTTCCCCGATTTATCATGAAAACCTGTCCATGAATTATCGAGATCACTCTCAGTTAGCAAAGCTAATTCAGCCGACGCAAGGAGCCGCGCGGCTGATTAGCAGCTTTAATGAGGATCGAACTGCTCAAGACTCTCCGATCCGTGATTTTTGGAAGCACAGTGATACTCCAGAAAAGAAGGACTATACATTCATTACCGCCCTGGAGAGGGTTACCGCAAAATCAGGTAATTAATATATAGATTATATTTTCCATAGAATATATTTAACAGCTCCTGCTTATATTTTTATGCTACAATAAATACGCCCTCACCCGTCTTTTGAATAAGTCCCGCCCTTTTTAACCGATAAACATTATCTGTAATCTGCTTTGCATTAAATCCTGTTTTCTTTTTTAAATTTTCAGAATTAATACCTTGTTTATTTTTTTTAATAGTATTCAAAATAGTTGCAGATACATTTTTCTTTGGTTTTTTTAAAGCGGCTGATTTCCTAGGGGATATTTTCGATTTTTTAGCTTTTCCGTCCTGGTTTTTTTTTGATTGGGTTTCTTCTTTTTTAGTTTCAATATCAGGTTGATTTGAAGACTTTGTGTTTTCTTCAGGAATAGGTTTATCTTGGATTGTAACATTAGGGTTTCCAGACATTTTCATAAAGCCACTAATCTGTTCTGCAATTTTGTTAAATGGTGTTCGAAAAATTTCGGTTGATTCTTTATCTAATTCAATTGTAAAAGTAATTTTCATTTTCCCTCCCTATATTAATTGTGAATAAAACTTACAAGTCAATGGCTATCAGAGATATTAGAATCAAGCAAGTCTTTTGACTGGCAAAGTAAAAGATGGATTGAAAACTACTTTTTTTAGGGCCGAAGGATATATATCGTTATCTCATTCTTAGAACTCACGTTTCGCTCTTGAACCGAACTCAGATGTATAGAGTACCAGGAGAAAATCAGGCATAATTTCTGATTTATTTTTAAGCCATACTCTCCCTATCCGATTGAGTCGTTTTTTTTAAATACATATATGAAGCCGACTTAAATTTCAAAATCCTAAATTCTCAAAATTCTGCAAGAGAGAATGAATCCTTGACCCGCGATTTTTCCCCCCTTATAGTGGCAGGAAAAAAACTTCAGGATAAGACAAGGATATCATGGGAAAATGTTTGACTTAATTAAAAAAATTATTGGCAGCATAGATGGCAAGGTCAGGACCACGGAAAAGGATGCTCTAAACGCCCAGATGGTATTGACCGTGCTTCTGCTTGAAGCAGCCTATGCAGATGGTAAGTGCAGTGAAAAAGAAAAAGAGCATATTGTTGCTACACTTGTGACACATTTTAATATCCCCAGGCAGGAAATTGATATCCTGCTGGCTGAAAAAAATAAAGAAGACAGAGAGTATGTGAGCCTTTTTCGCTATACTCGCTTTATAAACGAAAATTTTTCCGAAAAGCAAAAGATCGATATAATGGAATCTGTCTGGCGCATCATTTTGCTGGACAACCACCTTGAAGCCCATGAGGATCACTTTGCCCACAAACTTGCAAACCTTCTCAACCTGGGCCATGATCAGCTCATCGACGCCAAACTGCAGGCAAAAAAACAGCTTTAATAAATGGATGCCAGAAGAGTCGAACCGGGCCCTTCTGCCCCAATATTTACAGCATCCCTTTTATCCAGGAAAGCCGGTCATCACAAACCATCCCCAGGTCCACAGGCCCGAAGGTTGTGGGATCAAGCCCTGGAAAACCGATCCCGACACATGGCATCCGTCTTCTCAAGGATCTCACCGGCCCTGGGCCCGCCGATTGTAAAGAAAACAACAGACCTTAATTGTGCCCCCTGTTTTTCCGCTTCTGCCACCAGAGCCTTCACGGCGTCCACGAGACTTGTACCCGTTGCCACGACATCTCCGATGACAATGCTGGCTGTTTTGGGCATATAAACCTTGGAATATTGAGTTTTGCCATTGTGCCGGAGAATCATCCCTCCGCGCTCTCTGGGCCGAATTAAAAGAGCACCCGGGCCGGTTCCAGCCAAAGGCATTGCCAAGGGCTAATTTCGATATTTCTCCAAAAAGATCTTCAAATGAACCGTGCCCATGATCCTCATGAATCCCCAAATAATTTATTAGTTTTGCAATCCTGTCTATAAGAGATTATACTGCGGATAAAAAAGGTTCACCCTGCATCTTTCCAAGGCTTGAATCAAGGATTCAATATGAATTGGAAACAAAAAATCGTTGGGCCTGACAATGTCATAAAAAGGATTCGGCCGGGAATGAGTATTTTCCTGGGCACAGGTGTTTCTGAGCCCTGCACCCTGGTGAAGCACCTGATGAGTTCCGATCACAATAAACTTGTTGACCTTGAGCTGATTCAGCTTGCGAACTTCAGTGATTCAATCTCCCTTATGACCCTTGATTCTCATAAATACCGGCTGAAAACGTTCAGCTCGGGCAATAGAGTAAACAAGGCAATTGCCAGAGGATTGGTAGATTTGATTCCCACCCGGTTCAAAAAATTATACCGGCTGTTTGAGTCCGGGCGAATCCAGGTGGACGTTGCCTTTATCCAGATTTCCCCCCCCGGTGATTCTGGAAATGCCAGCCTGGGGGTTTCCATTGATGTGGCACGGCCTGCCATGGAACAGGCCAGTCTTGTGGTGGGCGAAATAAATCCCAAAACCCCCAGGATCTTTGGCAATACCTTTGTCAATATATCGGATTTTAATTACCTGATCTACTCCCGGGATGACCCGGTTTATTTTAAACGCTGGGAAACCAGCCCTGTTTTTGACCGGATAGCTGCCCGCATTGCTTCGCAGATCCAGGACAGAAGCTGTATTGCGTTTTCCATCGGCCCCTTGTTTGAATCCCTGGGTAAAAAGCTTACAAACAAACGTCATCTTGGAATCCACTCCCCTGTATTTACCGATGCCTTGATGGACCTTGTGGAAAGCGGGGCAGTGACCAACCTTTACAAAGAGATCTTCCAGGGGAAATCCATTGCATCCTATGCCTATGGGACTCCTGACCTCATGGCCTGGCTTGACCGAAACCACCGGGTGGAATTCCAGGGAATCCAAACGGTTTTTGATCCGGCCAATATCGGAAAAAATAAACGCTTTATTGCAGTGATTCCCGGACGAAGGGTTGATTTGTCAGGCCGCATTGTTCTACACCACGGCAAAGGCAATGTCATAAGTGGTCCCATGGAATTAATGGAATCTTTTTTAGGCGCCCAGGTTTCCAAGGGAGGCCGTATCATTTTCGGCCTCCCGGCCAGGAATCTGAACAATCGCCCCAATATCAAACTTACAATCCAGGGGCACCCTAACCAGCTTGGATTTGAAGAATCCATTGATATGGTGGTGACAGAATACGGGACAGCTATGCTCAACGGTCTTTCCATACGGGAACGGGCCCTTGCTCTCATCGAAATTGCACATCCCGATGACCGTATGTCATTATTTGATAAGGCTAAAAAGAATAACATGCTCTATGCAGATCAGATTTTTCTAAGGGAAAGCAACCGTCTTTATCCCGGTGACATCCACGAACAGCAAAGCTTTAAAAACGGGGTGAAGGTGAGGTTCCGGCCCGTAAAGCCATCGGATGAAGACCAGATGAGAAGACTGTTCTACCGTTTTTCCGATGAAGCGATTTATTGCCGGTATTTTCATGCGGTCACTACGATGCCCCACTCAAAAATGCAGGAATATGTCAATGTTGAATGGAACCACACCATGTCCATTGTGGGATTGGTCGGGGAACCCGGAGAAGGCACCATAATATCCGAAGCCAGATATCTGGGGGACAAATCAAGTCCCAGTGCTGAAATTGCCTTAATTGTCGATGAAGAATATAACAACCTGGGTATTGCAACCCATATGGTAAACTTATTAATAAAATTGGGAAAGGAAAGGGGCATTGAAACGTTAACTGCAGAGATCCTGTCTTCAAATCGCAAGATGATGAAAGTGTTTAAAAAGGCCTGCCCAAACCTTGAAAGTGATTTTGAGCAGGGCGTGTACAGCATTATCATGCCCATTTAAAATTTTCTTTCCAGGCTTTATTACAACATTGTTTTCCATGGGATAACATACTGACTATCTCAATGCCTGGAAAAATATTTAACAGCCCCGGCATGCAGATTTATGCCCATACTCTTTATTTTGCTTATATTCGGCTTTTGCAAAGACAAGGCCGGATTGGCATTTGAAAGCCTTTTCCTGTTGCTGAATATGGCATCAAGAATCTTGTAAACGGTTTCTTCATCAAGGTCCTGGGACGCCACCAAAATGGTCTGGCTTCCAAATGTGTTTATGTCGGTCTGACCTGTGTAAGTGCCTGCGGGGATAATAAATTTTGAAAAGGCTGGGTGGCTGAAAACCAGTTTATCAATATCAGAATCGTTCATGTCGGCCATGTCGGCTTTACAAAGTTTGAATAGTTGCTGCAATGAGGGGGCGGGATGTATACCAATATGGATCATTGCATCTATGATACCGTAACAAAAGGCCATGGTATCCTGGGACTGGGAATCTGAAATTTCAGTCACAAGCATGAAATCTTTTTTTGACCACCTCTTTGCAGTTAAAATCATCCTAAATAAATAATTTTGAGGGGACAGGGGTGCCCCTACATTTATCCGTTTCCCCTTGAGATCATCCAGCTTTTTTATGCCGGTATTATGGCGGACAATAAGGGTAATAGGTACATTATAAAGAGGGACAAGAACGCTCAGGCTTTTGTAATTGATATCAAGAAACTGAAAATTTCCGGTTTTGTTCATTGCATCATAGAGCATGCGCGAATCAATCAATGCGATATCCAAGGAGCCCTGCTGAAGGTTTGTAAGATTATGAATATCCCCGGAACCTGCCAGTGCCTTGCAGTGAATGTCTTTAATTTGTTTATTGATTGTCCTCTCAAGCACTCGGCCTGAAAAATAGGAAAAGGTACCGGGTCCGGCAGTGCCTAAAAAAATATCAAAGGCCAGGGCAGGGACGAAATAAAAACACAGGAAAAAGATGAGGAGCAGGGGTGCCCAAATGGGTTTTATGGTGTTATAAGTACTCATAATTGTTCTCCCTGACATAGTGGTTCTTTGATTGATGTTGCGATATTTACTTTTTTTTAACCTTTTATATGGTTTGATTTTAAAGAAAGAACCTGTGTAAAGTCAAGGAATGATTAAAAATAGGCTTGATTTAAACCGCCTGCTTTTGTATTCAAGGGTTAGGCAATTTATGAACCGGTCCGGCAGGGACAAGGGGGATTACCATGGATGAAAAATCAAGTACCGATCGATTTATCGGCCTGTTTCTTCTGGGTAATTTTTTGTTCTGCTACCCTGTTCTCACATTATTCAACCAGAATAGAATGGTTTGGGGCATCCCCCTGTTTTTCCTTTATTTTTTCTTTGCCTGGGTTTTATTGGTCATTCTGATGATTCGCTGC
>PIVS01000543.1 GCA_003353855.1 Desulfobacteraceae bacterium | reverse complement strand
CGAAATGTCCTCCATGGGGAAAGGCAACGGGCGGCCGTTTTTCGTCACTGCCCTCGGGGGCGCTGAGGGTCAATGTGCCAAGGGGTATATCAAGGGAATCCAATGAGTTTTCCACGGCCACATGATTTTTTGGGTGACATTCTTCACACGTTAGGGGGGCTGTGAACCGGGACATTGCTTTTTTTGTGGACATTCCCTGGTTTTTGAGTTCTTCCAATTCACTGCGATGACAATCCCGGCAGACCTTGTGATAGGCCCCGGTCAGTGATTTTACCCTTTTATTTCCCAGGGGTGTAGTGCCCGGGGGGGATGCCCATAATTTTTCATGACAGCCGGAGGATGCACAGCCTTCCACCTGGCTGACCTTATCCCATTCGTGGTGGCAGCTTTTGCAGGAGAACTCAAAGTGGGTTGAATGGGGGAAAACAACCGGGGACATCTTTGTCTGTGAGTGGGCAGGCGCTGTAAGGGTCATGGTTCCAGTCGGCAAACGGAGTTCATCCTGGGTAGCCTTGGCAAAAGTCAGGGAGTTGACTGCCATCAAAGTGATTGCAATAGAGCATACAAAAAGGAAGTATCGTTTCATGGTATTTCTCCTGTGTAACGTTTTTGTCCCGTATGGAATTGGAATATTTATCATTTACAATGATCTATATTAGTTGTTTTAGACAAAATCAATAAGTAAAGGGTGGAAATCTAAAAAATATTTTTTTGTATCAATGGATTATGCGCTCATACAGTGGCGGGCCGGGGGGGATTAAAGCAAATTTGGTGATAGTGTTGGTGTTGTTAAGGGGGGTTTTCTCCTGTACTTATGGTAATATGAATGGGTGTCCTGCTATTTTAATAGAGAGGAAAGCAAAGGTTGATGCAAAGATCTATTTTAGATTCAAAAAAAGATCCCCTGGGTGCCATGTTGCTGGATTATTGGAATGGCAGAGAACAGGCGTTTGTGACGGTTGATTCCACTCTGGTGGAGATGTCAAAAATGAGCGGCAGGATCATGTTCCGCCAAGGTGATCAGAGCCCGATTGAACACCAGGCCCTGGCCTTGTGCCGGGGCAAAATTCTGGATGTGGGTGCCGGCAGCGGCTGCCACAGTCTCTATCTCCAGGAACAGGGCCAAGAGGTGGCGGCCCTGGATATATCCCCGGGCTGTATTGAGGTGATGGAGAAGAGACAGGTGGGCCAGAGGCTTCACAACAGCCTGTTTAATCTTGAAAATCAGAAATATGACACCCTGCTCATGCTGATGAACGGCCTTGGCATTTGCGGGACTCTGGACGGGTTGAATCTGTTCTTTCAATATATAAAACCGTTGTTAAGGGAGGGGGGGCAGGTTCTTGCCGATTCCACCGACCTTGAGTCATTGTACGGCAGGGAGGTAATTATTCCCGAAAAAGACGGGTATTACGGGGAAACCACTTTTGTCATGGGGTACAAGGATATGAAGGGAGATCCCTTTGAATGGCTTTATATCGATTATGTCACCCTGACCTATTATGCTGCTTTTCACGGGTGGCAGTGTGACCTGATAATGGAAGATGGGACTGGAAAGTATCTGGTCAGAATTCATTGATATGAGGTCCCACTTTGATGTATAATTATATTATGGTTCCAAAACCTATTAAATTTACAAATAAGACTCAGGATTTTGAAAAGGAGGAAAACCATGACCCGTACCCATATAGTTGATGTAAAAGAGAAATTTGAGATCCAGGCCTATGCAAAGCCAAATAAGAATATAGACAGGCATACCCATATCCCTTTTTCCGGTTCTCCAAGAAAACACCCGGTCGAAAAGGAAAAAATCCTTTTAATTGCAGATCCCTTTACAACCAATACCTTTTATTATGAGTTTAAAATTGCAGATATTGGATTTGCCGAGGAATTGTCCAATATGACTAATATTGATGGGGATGCCGTCCCCATGGCGCGGATCTGGGTAAAAAAGAAGAGCGTGGGAGTTCGGTGTACCCCCTTTATTGTGGATGCCATAGCTCCCCAGACCTCCTGATTCATTGGCCATTTTTTCAATCTTTATATTGACAAAAAGAAAGGTTTTACCCTATGACTTCTTGTTCATTTAAATGGAACTTGCATGGGCGATGGATGATTATTGCGAAGCGTATTTCTGGGCCATGGCAGCGGTTGCCGGGAACAATATGGCAGCCCGGCCACTGCTGCTAAAAATTGTGGAAAAGCTTCCGCCGGAACACCTGGCAGCATTGGAAGCAGAGGCTAAAAAGGGTATAAAAAGGCTTGGGCGGCAATGATAATTTGGGCGGGCAGGGTGATTTGTCTCTACCCGATATAACCGCCGTCCACACCCAATACCTGGCCGGTGATATATCCGGCATCCTTTGAGGCAAGAAATACAAAGATGGGGACAATTTCCTGGATTTCTGCAAATCTCCCCAGTTGGATTCTGGATTTATATAGATTGCACAATTGTTTGTCTGCCTGGAGTTTTTCTGTCATGTCCGTCTTGGTGACTCCCGGGCAGACCGCATTCACATTGATCCCGTTTTTGCCCAGTTCCCGGGCCGCAGATTTGGTGAAGCCGATCACACCGGCCTTTGCAGAGGCGTAATTGATCTGGCCTATGGTGCCGAACAGCCCGGCGGTGGAGACCACATTGATGATCCGGCCCCAGTTTTGTGTCTTCATATATCTTGCAGCCGCCTGGGAGGTGTTGAAAATTCCCTTGAGGTGGACATTTACCACAAGGTCCCAGTCCTCTTCGGCCATGTTTACCAGCATGGAGGGTTTGGAAACCCCGGCATTGTTTATGAGAATATCCACACTGCCCAGTTCGTCAACTGCTTTTTTCACCATGCTTTTTGCTTCTTTAAACTGGCTGATGTCTGCATTGACTGCCACGGCCCTTCTTCCAAGCGTCCGAATCTCTTCTGCTGTTTTTTCTTCTGCTCCGTCCGTGCCATAATCATTTATCAGAACATCTGCCCCTGCCTCGGCCAGGGCAATGGCAACGGCCTTGCCAATTCCTTTTCCCGCCCCTGTGACAATGGCTGTTTTGTTTTTCAGTTTCACTTTTCTCTCCATTGGAATATTTGCACCGATATTTTACAAAAAAAGAAGATCTACTCCCTATGGGAAGATAATTCAACCATAAACATCATCGTTGCCGTCATAATTTTTATTCCCCAAAAATTTGTTCAGGGGATTCCATGAAAATCAGGCGTGAGTCACCATCAAAAAAGGGTGTGAATAAAGTCTCCGGCGGCATTGGCTCCCTTCTCTTCCAGCACCCTGATGGTCTGGGAACCAATGACGGCAATATCTGCCTTGCCCTTTAAAAAACCGATATCTGCCTTGTCCTTTACGCCGAAGCCCACTGCCAGGGGGAGGGTGGTGGCTTGCCTGC
>PIVS01001065.1 GCA_003353855.1 Desulfobacteraceae bacterium | reverse complement strand
AATGAGTACAAAGCCAGCGCCACGATAGCCGGAACCGCCCCGATTCCTATTCCGCTCACCGCATCCCATGCTTTATCGATACTGGAAAGTATCGGCATCATGAACCCGAACATGGCAATACTGGGTATGGTAATTAAAATACTTGATATATAAAGAACAATCCCGGCAATACCCGGATGACGGGTGATATAGATGCCGACAGGGACACCTGCCGCTATTGCGATAATCAAGGAAATACCAACGATACGGATATGGGTGACAAGCTGTAAAAACATTCTATCCAGGTTATCTGCAATAAATTTCACCGGGCCGGATACAAACAGGGGATGAATCAAAGTTGAATAGGCGATAAGAGAAAAACCCAAAACAAAGATGATCAACCAGAAGTCCTCTATTGAGCGCATATGATACACAACCGCCAATAACAAAAGAAAGCCTAAAATCATCCAGACTGCAAAGAATCCCCAGGTCTCTCCCAAAATGAGTGGATCAAGCGCTGCGTAAAATTGGTTGGAAAGATCAAAAAGATATAGAAAATTGGAAACCAGTATAAAAATAATCAGTTGATAGAAAGATATCCGGCCAATGGTGCCTTTTTTATAACAATTGCGCACAAAGTAAATGAATCCGCCAATAAAGAAAAGTGCTGCGCCCCATTGTAAGCCACTGGATAAGGTTTGGAAAATAAAGGTAAGCACAGAAATAAGAATGCAAACAATAAGAAATAGTCCGGGAAAGGGAGTGGTTTTAAGCCTGTTGCCCATATAAACCATTAAAAAGAGGAGCAATGAAGATACAGGGATGATTAAAATCATTCTCAAAA
>PIVS01000542.1 GCA_003353855.1 Desulfobacteraceae bacterium | reverse complement strand
GTGAGTGCAGCAGGGATTTCCCTCGTTTACCGACATTATGAACGAACTCAAAGAATCCGAGGTAAAAAGGAAGTTTTTCTTGTGAGATACCACGGTGTGGGCGAATCCAACTTCGAAGTGGGGACCAGAAGCCTTCCATTGTATTCACATGGACTTCACAAAATCCGTCTCCATCACCACCTGCCCACACCGTTGTATCATTCCGAAAATGGGCGGCTTCTCTTTCTCCAGCGTACCACGGCCTCTGGCACCCTTTAATCGGTTACGGCGACCATCTTATGAACATCACCCCGAGAGTGCGTGGGATACAGACTTTACAGTAATTGCGAGGAAGAAAGGGTTTATACGGTTATAGGGGAGTGGAAGACCGAAGAAGCCATGGAGGCCCATTTTAAAACCCAGGATTTTCAAGTGTTTGTGGGGTCGGCCAGGGTATTGGGAGAAACCTTTGAAATGGAAATTTTCAAAGGCTTGGAAAGTGGCGGCATTGAACTGGGAAAGGCCAGGATTACGCCTGAAAATAACGCAAGTTGATTTGATTGAATTGAAAAAGGAGAAAAAATGGTCAGATATCTATCGATTTTCTTTTGTAGCTTTTTAATTTCCGTTACCGCCTCTGGTGTCGGGGCAAAAGATTTGGAACGTGTCCTTGTTGCCCCCCAGGGAGAGGTAAAGGCCGGGCAATCACTTTCCTTCACGGTATATTATAACAATCTTACGGAATATCCCATACAGACAAGCTCAATCTCCAAACCCATTTCATGCCGCGTGTCGGCGGGAGACAAGCAGATTGAGATAGTGGCCGAACCTGAAAATCAGCCTTCTGATTCATCCCTTACCATTCCAGGAAATGGATTTAAAAAGGTTCAATACCAGTTTTCCCTGCCGCCTGATTTTAACGGTAATGTAACCATCTCTCTTACCGGAACCACTGCCAATGCTGCGGCATCATGAGCCGACCGGAGGAAAACGCGTGAGAAAATATTTAGGCAACCATTCCCGGTATAATATCGCATTTGGTCTGTTAAACGAAGCGAACGATAATCACATTAAGGAGGCCATGCTGATTTATGATATTAACTTCCCAGAGTAATGGTGAAAGCACCCATCCCATTCGATTCTCTGGCCATATCAAATATGATGCTTTTTTGTGTTTTGAAAAATCTACTCTTACCCTTAATCCGGAGGCATCATGTTAAGACAGGGTCTTATTTTGTGTGTCGTTTGTCTGGCTATGTTTTTTCCTTTCACGGCCTATGCTGCGGCAGAAATATCGATTGATTTATTTATGCTTTTAATCGGATTGTTTGGTGGCCTTGCACTGTTTTTATTCGGCCTTGATCAGCTGTCCTCCGGTTTGAAAAGAACAGCCGGGAATGCTCTGAAAAACCTCTTGTCAAAGCTGACTTCAAACCGGATCACGGGGGCTTTTACAGGGGCACTTGTTACCGGTATCCTCAACTCATCATCGGTAACAACGGTCCTTGTGGTAGGCTTTGTAACAGCTGGCGTAATGAACCTTCAACAGTCAGTGGGAGTGATTATGGGCGCAAATATCGGGTCCACAGTCACGGCACAGTTACTGGCATTTAATATTTCAAAATATTCACTTTTACCTGTGGCAATCGGTTTTTTCATGCTCTTTATTTCAAAAAAGCAACGTTTTCAGAATTATGGTTCCATGATTATGGGACTGGGGCTTGTATTCTTTGGAATGTCAGTTATGAGTGATTCTATGCATCCCCTTCGTAACTATCAACCATTTATAGATTTGCTTAAAAACCTGGAAAATCCAGTTATGGGGATCCTTGCAGGGGCTGTATTCACAGGTCTTGTTCAATCATCGGCCGCAACTGTGGGTATAGCCATTGCCATGGCCAGCGGTGGTATTCTTACCCTTAACACAGGCATCGCTTTAGCCTTGGGAGCCAATATTGGAACTTGCGTTACTGCATTGATGGCCTCTTTTGGTAAACCGCCTGAGGCCATACGGGTTGCAGTAGTTCATGTTTTTTTTAATATTATAGGCGTAATAATCTGGTTACCCTTCATTTCCACACTTGCCTCAATTGCAACAACTATTTCTCCGGGTAGTCCAGCTCTTGACGGTGCTGCCAGAATGGCTGCTGAGGTACCCCGGCAGATTGCCAACGCCAATACGATTTTCAATGTACTGAATACAGCTTTTTTTATACCTTTTACTGGATTTTTTGCCTTATTGGCAAACAAGATGATCAAGGATCGCCCCGAGGCGGTCCCTGTTATTGAACCTCTTTTTTTGGATAAGAACTTTCTTGAGGTGCCGGCATTAGCTTTTGGTGGCGTAAGAAAAGAGCTGGCGCGGGCTGCCGGTATTATTGTTGAGATGATTGAGCGTTTTCGGGTATCATTCAAAAAAGGCGATTATGAAGATCTAAAATTACTGGTTCGTGAAGATGATAAAATAGATATTCTTGAGCATGCGAGTCTGGAGTACCTGGGAAAAATTCGATCCCGGAATTTATCAGAAAAAGACAGTATAGAGCATCAGTGTCTGATGCTCAGCGCAGTAACCTTAGAAAGTTTGGCAGATGTTATTGAAACCGATTTTGCAGATATTGCCAACCGATCAAGGGGATTCAGTTATGAACGAAGCGAAAAAACCCAGGAACTGCTTGTTGGAATTTATCAAAATGTTTACCAGGCAATGCAGTTATTAATACAATTAATTCAAAACAATGATCCGAATATTGCCCATCAGATCCTGGAACTAAAACCAAAAATTAATAGCCTGCAATTGGCCTTCATCAATCGTAAATCAGAACGTCTTGGGATCGATGCTCCGGATGCAATGAAAAATATCCAGATAGAAATATCCGTTGCGGATAAATTGCAACGAATGTATATTTTTTGCCGGCGAATTGCTAAAGAGCACCTTCACGATGAATCTTGATTTTGTTTTCTTTTTGTCCCTTTCTTTCGTATACATAGATTCTAAATAGATATAAAAGGGATGGAAAATGATTGTTGATGCCTATATTACCATTGCGATTCTTGTGGTCACCTCTGCCCTGCTGATTAAAACAAAAATTCCGCCACCGGCTGTATTTTTAGGTGCCCTTACCGTTGCCATGACCTTTAACCTGGCTCCCCTTGATGAGTTGCTAAAGGGGTTTAGAAATTCAGGAATGCTCACCGTGGGAGTGCTGTTCATGGTGGCGGCAGGCATGTATTGATACTAAGACCTATACCCACCACCTGGTCCGCGTTATTATTATTGCCTCTTTTCCATTTCGTATGGGTAGAATTACTACCTTGTAGGAAAAGTTCTCTGAAAAATCCTCGTATGAATTTCCAAAACAGGGTTTGGTTTTACAATTGAAAATGATAAAAGTTATCATCTGATAAAACGGA
>PIVS01000541.1 GCA_003353855.1 Desulfobacteraceae bacterium | reverse complement strand
CCAACCGGTGCCATGCATAAGTTGGAAAATGGAATTACCATGCATAATCCAAAAAAATGCATTGGTTGCAAATATTGTGAATTTAATTGTCCTTACGGTGTGATTTACTTTAATTGGACAAATCCTCACAAATCCTGGAAAAATAAAGAAAAGGTATTAGATGGTACAGCTTCCCCAGCAGAAGAACTTGCAAAGGTTGGTGGGAAATCACTACCGTACTACAACCCGGAAAGAGAAGATACATTGGCAGGAATCCGCCCTAAAGGTGTAGTCGAAAAATGCACATTCTGCGATCACAGGGTGAAAAGAGGTAAGTTGCCAAGATGCGTGGACGCCTGTCCTGCAGATGCAAGAGTGTTTGGTGATATGAATGATCCTGACAGCAAGGTTCGGCAACTTCTGGGCAAATTCAGGCCGTTCAGGCTTAGAGAGCAGATCGGAACCGAACCCCATGTGTTCTATATTAGAGATTTTAATCCAGCGAACTATCAACCAAGCAAAGGAGGTATATAATGAATCAGTCAAAACCTTCAAACGGATTATTTTCTGCCTGGATTGGTCTTCTGGGTATTGTAATTCTTATTGGATTGTTCACGGCGTTTAAACTACTAACGGAAGGGCATCATCTTTTTAATGCCAATGATGTCCTAATCTGGTCACTGCCTCTGGGTGCATATATTTATCTCGCATTGGCAAGTTCAGGTTTGACTCTTCTGGCTTCCATGCCACTGGTGTTTGGTGTCAAAAAATATGAACCTGTTGCCAAAAGACTGGTTTTTCTTGCAATAGCAACATTGATAGGTGGATTTATATCCATTGGTTTGGAACTGGGTAATGTTTTCCACATGGTGTATATATTATTCTCACCAAATCTTAGTTCGCCGATTTGGTGGATGGGCACAATATACAGTATTGAGCTTGTTGTACTCATCCTGAAATTCCATAAAATTCATACAGGTGACTGGTCCAGCACGACAAGTAAAACACTGGGCAAGATCGGTTTTTTCTGTGCTTTAATTGCACCCTTAATGATCGGTTCGGTTTTTGGACTCACAGAATCAAGGGTGACTTACTTTGGACCGCTCATGTCTATATACTGTCTGCTCATGGCGATTCTCAGTGGATCTGCGCTATGCCTTTTTTATAGCCTGATTCATTCACAGATAACAGGCAATGGCCAGGCAGAAGATAAGGATTCCTTGTTCAGGGCTTTAACCAGAATATTTACAGGCTCTCTTGGAGCCGTTATTATCTTGACCCTTCTCAAATTCTTTTTTGAAGGTTCAACCGTCATCCCGGAATTCTTGAATTATCATAAGTTTGCACAGGTCTTCGGCAGTATTGCCGGCATGAATACAGAAGTTATTCTGGGATTGTTTTTGCCTTTTGTTTTAATTTCCATACCAGCGCTTCGTTATAACAACAGTACAAGAATGATTACCTCCGCTCTTGTACTGGTAGGAACACTTGCGATGCACATGGAAATTTTATTGGCCGGCCAGAGCCGTCCTGTCGGACCAAAAGCAGAACAATTCCCTGATGTGATTTCTTATTTTCCAAGTATATGGGAATGGTATGTTTTTATGTTGTCCATTGCCGTTATGTTGCTATTGTTCTCATTGGGAGAACGATTTTTGAAATTGGAGGCAAAACCTGCTTAACAATTAGACACGGCTTTTTATAAGCTTGGCCTGTAGCTGATTTTTCATCCGGTTAACGTCAACCACCTCCCCGGATGAAGAATCAGCATTTATCCAAAAAAGATTGGATCGTACTGTTATAAGGAGAAATCATATGGATGTCCAAACTATTGTAACGCAGGAGACAGCGAGACAAGATATCTACAAAAGTTTAGCAAATTTTTATCGTTTACCCGAAAAATCTACCCTCGCTGATTTGAATACTCTGTCTGCACAATTGTCAAATCTGAATTCTGATGCCGCATCATATATAAGCAGTATGCAGAGCGAATTGAATCAAAGTTGCGAATTGGAAATACTGAGAATAGAATATGCACGGCTTTTTGTTGGCCCTTTCAGTTTACCGGCACCTCCATATGGATCTGTATATATGGAAAATGAACGAAAAGTCATGGGCGATTCATCCATGGATGCAAAAAGAATATACCAAAGCTTTGGGTTAGATATGTCTAATAGTATTAAAGAGGTCCCGGATCATGTCTCTGTTGAACTTGAATTTATGTTTTTTTTAATTTATAAAGAAATTGAGAGTATCCAATCCAATGCATCAGAACAGGCTCAGGAGTTAATCTATCATCAAAAATCATTTCTTAGTGACCATTTAAATATGTGGATAGCTGATTTCACTGATTGTGTGATCGAGCATTCCGGAACTGATTTTTATCGTAATCTTGCCAAGGCGACCCGAATTTTTATCACGGAAGAAATTGACTACTTGAAAAATGTTTGTATTTCTGTGACCCAGAGTTAAGGGTTAAAGGGTGAAGAATGGAGTCTTTCGAATATTTACTTGAGGAATCAGCTAAGGTACATGGTCATCTTTGTCCAGGTCAAGTTGTGGGTGTGAGGATGGCGATGCTGGGATGTAGGCTTATTGGCCTTGATAATCCCAAAAGCCATAAACAAATCAAACAGCTTCTCGTTTATATAGAAATGGATCGATGTACTGCTGATGCAGTTGCTTATGTTACAGGTGTTAAGCTTGGACGAAGAAGCCTGAAGTTCATGGACTATGGAATTATGGCTGCAACATTTATAAACCTAAACACGGATAAGTCATATCGAATCATTTCAACAGAAGAATCCAGAGATCTTTGTGATGTCTATGCGCCTGAAGTGGATGGGAAATCACAAAGGCAACTTGTGGCTTATAAACGAATGCCGGACAGTGTTTTGTTCAGGGTTCAAAAGGTTCACGTTGATATAAATGAATTTGATCTACCTGGACCAACAAAGAAAAAAATATCCTGTGTACAATGCGGACAGATCATTCGAGATGGTAGAGAAGTTGAAAAGAATGAGCAAATTCTTTGCAAGCCATGTAGTGGCAATTGCTATTTTTCGCATGCATTGGAAGTTGCCTGGCCTGGAATGGACTGGTCACCTCTAAACGGTAAAAATGGTAAATCCATACCTGATCATAATAAAGGTGTGAAACTGGGATAAAGCCTGACAAACTTGAATATTATACGTAATCAATTGAGGAGAATCTAACGTGTTAAAAAAAATTCGTGTCCAAGATGCCGTTGGTGAAACACTAAGTCATGACATTACTGAAATCCGACCAGGAGAGTTTAAAGGTGCAGCTTTCAGAAAAGGTCATACGGTTTGTGATGAAGATATCTGTCATTTACAAAAACTTGGGAAAAATCATCTTTATCTTTTAAATCTTGAAGAGGATGAAATACATGAAAA
>PIVS01000540.1 GCA_003353855.1 Desulfobacteraceae bacterium | reverse complement strand
ATTGCCATGTTCGGGTTCATGATGCCGATACTTTCCAGTATCGATAAAGCATGGGATGCGGTGAGCGGAATAGGAATCGGGGCGGTTCCGGCTATCGTGGCGCTGGCTTTGTACTCATTACTGCCGATAATCAGAAATACCTATATTGCTTTGAAAAATGTGGATCCTGCCACCATTGAGGCCGGCAAGGGTATGGGGATGACAAATTTCCAGCTTCTTGTCCAGCTCCAATTGCCCTTATCAGCACCGATCATTATGGCGGGTGTCAGGACGGCTGTGGTTATGGGAATCGCCATAGCCGCAATCGCAGCATACATCGGCGCAGGAGGTCTGGGGCTTTTTGTCAGTGAAGGGCTTGAGATGTCGACCAATGATTCGGTCATCGCAGGGGCTCTTGCCATGGGTTTTCTTGCCATAGTGGCGGATATTTTCCTAGGCAAAACAGAAGAATGGATTACACCGACAGGCCTTAAGCTGAAACAGGCAGCAGAATAAAGGAGAACATTATGGGAACCATGTTAAGCCTTCAGAAAATAACCAAAATATATCCTGGAGCCGGGCATATCAAAGCTGTTGATGAACTCTCCTTTGATTTAGAGGAAGGTGAGATCTGCACGGTAGTAGGGCCTTCAGGATGCGGTAAAACAACTGCAATGAAAATGATCAACCGCCTGACAAGCATTACCAGCGGTAAGATTATTATCGACGGAAATGATATCGCAAGGCTCAACACCATAGAACTTAGAAGAAGTATCGGGTATGTGATTCAAAACATCGGCCTGTTTCCCAATATGACCATAGGTGAAAATATTGCCATTATTCCAAAACTTTTAAAATGGGATAAACCAAAAATTGATGAAAAAGTACAGCGTCTTCTTGAAATTGTTAACCTTGATCCGGATGAGTTCCGGGACAGGTATCCAAAAGAACTTTCCGGCGGCCAGCAGCAGCGGATCGGTGTGGCAAGGGCCATGGCCGGAGATCCGCCCATTATGCTCATGGATGAACCTTTTGGTGCCATAGACCCTATTAACAGGGCACATCTGCAGAATGAGTTTTTAAAGGTGCAGGAAAAGGTTAAAAAAACCATTGTATTTGTTACCCATGACATTGATGAGGCCATTAAAATGGGTGATAAAATATGCCTCTTAAAAGACGGTCACCTGGTCCAGTTCGCATCCCCCGAGGAGATGCTGACCCATCCGAAAAATGATTTTGTTGCTGATTTTGTGGGGGGGGACCGGACACTCAAACGCCTCAATCTGTTTACTGTAAAACGGGCAATGAAAGTCAATCCACCCACCATACACCAGGATGAAACCATTGAATCCGCACGAAATGTATTCATGAAAAGCGGTACCAGATACCTGATTGCAGTGGATAGTGAGGGAACCCTCACAGGCATGATTGACAAAGAAAATATCAATAATAAGGCAATTAAAGTTAAAGATCTTGTTTCACCAACCAATGCATGGCTAATGGGATACGCAAGTCTTAAGGACGGTCTGTCTGAAATTTTTACCCATGATTACGGGTTTTTGATCGTTGTGGATGACAATAAAAAAGTACTTGGCTGGCTGCATACACAAGATATCAAAGAAACCCTGAAGGGATAAAGTACGGAAAGGACAGTATCATGACAACAAAAATCTTGTTTCACCTGATCAAAAGACTTTTGCCCGTCGTTTTAACCATATGTTTCATTGTATGGCTTTATACTTTTTACGGGGCCTGGGACTATACCATTAAAAATATGGCAGAATTTTTCAAGCTGATTGTTGAACACTTTATTCTGGTTATCGTCAGCATGATCTGCGCTGTCTTTGTGGGAATAAGTCTTGGCACCATAATGACACGGCAAGGGATGGAAAAGGTATCTCCGGTCATCATGGCCGTCGTCAATGTATGGCAGTCGATCCCATCCCTTGGTGTCATCGCTCTGGCATACGGATTCCTGCCTTTGATAGGCCTTTCAGGTATTGGCATGGCACCGGCTCTTCTTGCATTGTTTTTCCATGCTGTTGCCCCCATTGTCCGAAATACCTATGCCGGAATTGATGCGGTGAGCAAAGATGTCATTGAAGCTGCCACAGGAATGGGAATGACAAAAAAACAGATTCTGTTCCAGGTAGAGATTCCCAATGCTTTGCCGGTGATTGCAGGTGGTATCAGGACGTCAACTGCCATCATTGTCGGAACAGCGCCTTTGGCATTCCTGATCGGCGGCGGGGGATTGGGATTTTGGATATTCACCGGTATTGCCCTGGTCGATATGGGAATTATGATGGCAGGTGCCGTGCCGGTAGCCCTTATTGCCATGCTCTTTGACTTTGGCCTGGCCCAATCGGAAAAACTGTTTATCTCCCGCGGGGTACAGTCAGATGAGATAGAAATGGCTTAACCATTTTAAATGGCCGGATAACAATTTATGTATGTCCGGCCATGTTTTGTTGTGGGCCTAGGCTTGGCAACGATATCTATTAATTTATATTTTTTTTGGAGATTTAATTATGAAAAAATTGGTTCTTTTACTGACAGCCCTGACCTTTATAGCGCTTCCCATGTCAGCCATTGCAAAAACACCTGTAAAAGTTGCTTCCAAAAATTTTACTGAACAGGTGATCCTGGGTAAAATCATGGTGACTCTGTTAAAAGACAGGGGAATCCCTGTTGAAGACCGTACGAGTTTAGGCGGAACAAACGTCAACCGCGAAGCACTTGAGCAGGGACAGATTGATGTTTACATGGAGTATACAGGCACAGCATGGCTCTCTTTGTTCAAGAAAAAAGAAATCGTCCGGGACGCAGGCCAGCTCTATGCAAAGGTAAAAGCTGAGGATGCAAAAAAAGGATTGGTATGGCTTACACCTGCAAAATTCAACAACACCTATGCCATTATCATGAAAACCTCCACAGCAGATCAAATGGGTGTCAGCAGCCTGTCCGAATGGGCCGCATGGACTAAAAAGAACCCAGGCAAAATGAGTGTTTCCACCAATGCTGAATTCTATTCCAGGGCGGATGGATTTAAAGGGATGATGAGACACTACGGCCTTGAATTTGGAAAAGATATTCCGGATTCAAATGTTTTGAAAATGAAAACTCCCATTGCTAAAAAAGCGGTCCGGGACGGTCAGGCCCTCTGCGGAATGGCATTTGCAACCGATGGTGAGATCAAGGATTATAACCTTACGGTACTCGATGATGATAAAAGCTATTTTCCAATCTATAACCCGGCTCCGGTCATCCGGGCTGAGGTGCTTGAACTATACCCTGAGATCAAATTCATTCTAAATGAAATCGGTGCCTCTCTTGATACAGCAACCATGACGCGACTCAATTACAGGGTCAATGTAAAGGGTGAAAAACCTGAAGCTGTGGCTAAAAGCTGGCTCA
>PIVS01001064.1 GCA_003353855.1 Desulfobacteraceae bacterium | reverse complement strand
CCTTGGGGTCTGGTCGACCGAGGGTGTTTTCAAGCTCCAACCGGCGGCGTTTTTGGAACTTTGTCATTCGACCCTTTCTTCTCAACTCGCTGTCAGTAAAGTAAATGAAAAAATCCGTGTCCTTCTCCACAGCTAAATGATGATGGACCGGATAGTACTGACTGAGCTCAAATGTCTCAAAACCATCAACAACAACTTCCCTTACCGGGGGGCTGGCCTGCATCATCCGTTGATGGAAAAGCATGCTGTGTCTGCCGAGCCTGGCAATATGCCGGTTGATAGTTTCGGGGCTGACTTTTAAGTCCCTGGCAATTTGTCTGTTGGCCATGCCTCCAACAGTTTTCATGATGATCTTTGCATCGAGGTCCGGGCGCTTTTGCCAGTAGGATTGTGAAAAAGTTTGGGTACTGAAGCTTCTTTTGCAGGTTTTGCATGTAAACCGCTGGATACGATGTGGGTGGTGGTGTCGTCTGAAGTAGCCTATTTTTTTAAATGGCCAAGGATCAGCAGAGTTGTTGTGGTGATTGCAGTTAGGGTTTGGGCAGAAGGGAGGAGCCCATGATTTTGAAGTGTGTTTTGTTTGTGTCATGGTCTTGGAAAGGCAAGGAATAGACCAGACACAATTTCAGGGGCACAACCTATAAATTAAAAACCGGGTTCGTTTATTAAACGAGCCCGGTTTTTTTGTAGATGATCTGAATTATTTGGGTTTATTCAACATAAAAACGTTGTTGCCACCCGTGTCTTCTTCTTTTTCTTCTTCTGCCTCGGCTGGAACCGTCACGGGCTCTTCAGCTTTAGGTTCTTCAGCCTTGGGAGCATCTA